>CAYVJJ010000057.1:6258-7871 GCA_964451655.1 uncultured Mycobacteriaceae bacterium
GCCACTGCGGCGGTAACCTGGTGTCATGACTGAGGGAGCCCAGCAGCATCTGGAGGCGCTGTTCTCCGACCACGGCGTCGGCGCGCTGGTGACGCTCAAGGCGGACGGCCGGCCTCAGATCTCCAACGTGATGTACTCCTTCGACCGCGCCCGGCAGTTGTTCGAGGTGTCGGTGACCGACACGCGGGCCAAGACCACCAATCTGCGCCGCGATCCGCGCGTGAGCCTGCACGTCAGCTCGGCGGACGGGTGGTCCTACGCGGTGGCGGAGGGGCGTGCGGAGTTGAGCCCGCCCGCCTCCGATCCGCACGACGCGACCGTCGCCGGGCTGGCCGCGCTGTACGAGAAGCTGCAGGGCCGGCATCCGGACTGGGACGAGTTCCGTACGGCGATGATCCACGAGCGGCGGCTTCTGCTCACCGTCCACGTCGAGCGTGTGTACGGGGTGACGCGCGACTGACCCTTCAGGGCGGTTTGCCACACTGGCACGGTGGACCAATGGGTGTGGCCGGCGTACATCGGCACGGTGGGCGGGGTCCTGCTGTTCGCCGCGGTGTTCGTCCCGGCGCTGATCCTGCAGACGCGCCGGTTCGGGTCGTTGAGCATGCTGCGGCTGGCCGGCGCGGGGGCGCTCGCGGTGTACGCCGTGGCGCTCGTCGCCTACACGTTGCTGCCGCTGCCGGCTGCGGACCTGGCGCAGTGGTGCGCCGTCAACGGCGTGCCGGGGGCGCAGACGCGCCCGTTCCAGTTCGTCGACGACATACGTTCGGCCACCGCAGGACTCGGGTTCCGTGGCATCGCCACCAGCCGCGCGGTGCTGCAGGTGGTGTTCAATGTGCTGCTGTTCGTCCCGCTCGGGATGTTCGTGCGGCGGTACCTGGGGCGCGGAGTCGTCGTCGCCACGGCCGCGGCCGCCGCGGTGTCCGTTCTGATCGAGGCCACGCAGTACACGGGCGTGTGGGGTCTGATCGGGTGCGCCTACCGTGTGCCGGACGTCGACGACCTGATCACCAACATCGCCGGAGGTCTGCTCGGTGCTCTGCTGGCCCCCGTCGTCCTCGGGTGGATGCCGCAGGGCAGGGAACTGGCCCGGCGGCGGCTCGAACCGCGCCCCGTGAGCGCGTGGCGCCGGTGGGGCTCGATGCTCACCGATGCGGCCGCGTTCGTGGTCCTCGGCGCGGTCCTGGTGATCGGCCGGCGCATGGTGCTGCTGGGGCTGGACCGGCCCCTCGGCGGCGGCCACGCGCGGGAGGCGGAGTGGACGCTCCAGTACCTCGTGCCCTGGGCGGTGGTGTTCCTGATCCCGGCGCTGTTCGGGTCCGGAGCGTCCTGGGGACAGCGCGCGCTGTGGCTGGTGCCGCTGCGGCGGGACGGCACCCGCCCGCGCCGCGTCGCGCTGGTGGCGCGGGCGTGGGCGGTCGGCGGGCTGTGGGGCGCGCTGCACGTGGCCCAGATGCTGCCGTGGCTGAGCGGACCCGCTTCGGATGCGTGCGGGTTCGCCGTCACCGCGCTGGGGGTGCTCGCGGTGGGGGCCGTGCTCGTCACCCGGGACCGCCGGGGGCTCTCCTGCGCGCTCACCGGGCTGCAACTGCGTGATGCCCGCGTGCCGGCAC
>CAYVJJ010000057.1:7971-12363 GCA_964451655.1 uncultured Mycobacteriaceae bacterium
AGGAGGCGGCGGACCGCACGGGCCCCGGGGTCCGCACGGGCTCCGGAGACCCGGCCGGGGGCGCGGCACCCGCGCGGGGGACCGGCGGGGCAGGGCCGCCCGGCTGACCGGGGCGCGGACCGGGTCAGTCCCCGGCGGGCTCGAGGACGAACACCGGGATGCGCCGGTCGGTCTTCTCCTGGTACTCGGCGTACGGCGGCCACGCGTCGACGGCCCGCTCCCACCACGTCGCGCGCTCGTCGCCGTGCACCTCGCGTGCGACGTAGCCGCCCTTGGCCTCACCGTCGCGCACCTGCACATGCGGGTGGGCCTTGAGGTTGTAGTACCAGACCGGGTGCTCCGGGGCCCCGCCCTTGGATGCGACGGCGGCGTAGACGCCACCGTGCTCGACCCGCATGACCGGCGTTTTGCGCAGCCTGCCCGTCTTGGCGCCGATGTTGTCGACGATCACCACCGGACGGCCCGCCATCTCCGTGCCCTCGGTGCCGCCGGAGCTCTCGTAGAGCTCGACCTGATCGCGCACCCACTTCGCGGGGCTGGGCGCGTAGTCGGGGCCGGTCCCGCCGGAATCACTGCCGTTCGGTGCCATCGCCGTCCGCCCTTTCCGCCGCCGCCTCGGCGGCGCTGTCGGTGTCTGCTCCACCAGCGTAGGACGTGGCGGCGCCCGGCGTGGCGTACCGCAGGCGGGTGGCCCCGGGATGACGGCGCCACCACCGGGCGTTCACGAACGCCAGCACGACGAGCACCATGAAGAACACCGCCGTGGCGATCAGCTGGTTGCGTGCCGCGGTGTCGGTGAGCATCAGCACCACCAGCGCGACGAGTCCGGCGAGGGTGAGCCAGCTCAGGTACGGGTGCAGCCACATGCGCAGGCGCAGGGTCCCTTCGCGCTCGAACCGCGTGCGCAGCCGGAGCTGGGAGACCGTGATCATCGCCCACATCACCAGCAGCACCGCACCGACCGCATTGAACAGGATCTCCAGAAGCGTGTCGGGGAGCAGCCAGTTCAGCACGACGGTGACGAACGAGAAGAACACCGACAGCAGGACCGCGGCGCGCGGCGTGCCGTTGGCGGCCACCGTTCCGAGCACGCGGGGCGCCTCCCCGTTCTGCGCGAGCGAATACGCCATGCGGGCGGTCCCGTAGATCTGGGCGTTGAACGACGACAGCAGTGCCACCACGACGACGAGTTCCATGAACCCGGACGCGAGGGGGATCTTCGCGACGTCGAGCACGGCGACGAACGGGCTGGAGGCCAGGGCGCCGTCGGTCCACGGCAGCACCAGCACCATGATGGCGATGGAGCCGAGGTAGAACACGCCGATGCGCCAGACCACGTTGCGCACGGCGATGCCGATGGACCGCTCGGGGCGTTCCGACTCCGCGGCGGCGATCGCGACGAGCTCGATGCCGCCGAACGCGAACGCCACCACCAGCAGCCCGCTGGCCACACCCGACCAGCCTTCGGGCATGAACCCGCCGTCGCCGAGGAAGTGCGTGAAGCCCACCGGCTCGGTGCCCGGCAGCAGCCCGAACACGACCAGCACGCCCAGCACGAGGAACGCGATGATCACGCCCACCTTGAGCGCGGCGAACCAGAACTCGAACTCGCCGAAGTTGCTGACTTTGCTCAGGTTGACCACGGCGAAGAAGACCACGAACACCAGCGCGATCACCCACTGGGACACGCCGGGGAGCCACGAGTGGACGATGTCCGCGGCGCCGGTGATCTCCGCGCCGAGGACCATCACGAGCATGCCCCAGTACAGCCACCCCATCGAGAAGCCCGCCCACTGCCCGATGCCGACCCGCGCGTACTCGGCGAACGAGCCGCTGGCCGGCATCGCCGCGCCCATCTCGCCGAGCATGCGCATGACGAACACGACGATGAGGCCGGCGAACAGGTAGGACAGCAGGACGGCGGGACCCGCCTTGGCGATGCCCTCGCCGCTGCCGAGGAACAGCCCCGCGCCGATGGCGGAGCCGAGGCCCATCATGGTGATGTGCCGGGTCTTGAGCCCGCGGCCCAGACCGCCGTCGGCGCCGGACGCGGGGGTGGGGTTCTCGATGCTCATGCCTGCCCTGGGGTCGGAGCGTCGGCTGCAGTGCAGCGCGATCTCAGTTGTTGTGCAACGCCGCGTTGAGTTCGATACCGGTGCCGGTGCGGGAGACCGCCTCCACGCTGCCGGTCTGCGAGTTCCGGCGGTACAGCAGACCTGACGTGCCGGACAGGGCGGCGGCCTTGACGACGGTGGAGCCGCCGGACTCACCGCCGAGCAGCGTCACCTTGGTGCCGGCGGTCAGGTAGAGCCCGGCCTCGACGATGCAGTCGTCGCCCAGCGAGATGCCCACGCCCGCGTTGGCCCCCAGCAGGCAGCTGCGGCCGATGGTGATGACCTCCTTGCCGCCGCCGGAGAGGGTGCCCATGATCGAGGCGCCGCCGCCCACGTCGCTGCCGTCGCCGACGACGACGCCCGCGGAGATGCGGCCCTCGACCATCGAGGCGCCGAGGGTGCCGGCGTTGTAGTTGACGAAGCCCTCGTGCATCACCGTGGTGCCCTCCGCGAGGTGTGCGCCCAGGCGGACCCGGGCGGCGTCGGCGATCCGGACTCCGGTGGGGAGCACGTAGTCGACCATCCGCGGGAACTTGTCCACGGAGTGGACGGTGACCGGGCCGTCCGCGGACAGCGCCGCGCGGACGGTCTCGAAACCCTGCGGGCGGCACGGGCCGCGATCGGTCCATACGACGTTCGAGAGCAGCCCGAAGATGCCGTCGAGGCTCACCGAATGCGGGGTGACGTGCCGGTGCGAGAGCAGGTGCAGGCGCAGGTAGGCGTCGTGCGCATCCGCGGGCGGCGAGTCCAGCGACGCGATCGTGGTGTGCACGGCCACGCGGGTCACGCCGCGGCGCGGATCATCCCCGAGCAGCGGGGCCAGCCCCTGCGGCAGAGACGCCCGATCGGGACGCGTGGTCCCGGACTGCGCTCCGGGTGCCCGGGCGGTCAGCCGCGGCTCCGGGAACCAGGTGTCCAGGACGGTGCCGTCGGCGGTGACGGTGGCGACGCCCAGGCCTTCGGCGCCGTGTTCCTCGGTCTGGTCAGTAGCGTTCACGGGGGATCAGCCTACAACCGTGGGGCGCAGGTCACCGGGCCGCGGGCGGACTCGACCTGCGGTGCGGATATTCTGGGCCGATGAGCAGCCGAGACACGGCAACGGCCGGTGCCGATCATGCCGGGGCTCCGGTCCCGGACCTGTCCGGGGACGTCGCGGACCTGACCGCCGCGCTGGTGGACATCCCGAGCGTCTCGCAGGACGAGGCGCTGATCGCGGACACCGTCGAATCGGCGCTGCGCGCGCAGGCCCCGCACCTGGAGGTGGTCCGCTCGGGCAACGCGGTGGTGGCGCGCACCGCGCTGGGGCGCGGGCGCCGGGTGCTGCTGGCGGGGCACCTGGACACGGTGCCGATAGCGGACAACGTGCCCTCGCGCCGGACGGGGGGCGGTGGCGGCGCGGACGTGCTCCACGGGTGCGGGACCGTCGACATGAAATCGGGCGACGCGGTGTTCCTCCGCCTGGCGGCCACCCTGGCCGAGCCCGCCCACGACATCACCCTGGTGCTCTACGACTGCGAGGAGATCGCCGCGGAGCACAACGGGCTCGGGCGCCTCGAGCGTGCGCTGCCGCAGTGGCTGCAGGCGGACGTCGCGATCCTGGGGGAACCGACCGCCGGGGTCATCGAGGCCGGCTGCCAGGGCACGCTCCGCGTGCGGCTGTCGACCGCGGGGGTGCGCGCGCACTCGGCGCGGTCGTGGCTCGGGGTCAACGCGGTGCACGGGCTCGCCCCGGTGCTCGACCGGCTCGCCCGGTACGAGCCGCGGCAGGTGGACATCGACGGCTGCGTCTACCGCGAGGGGCTGCAGGCGGTGCGCATCGGCGGGGGCGTGGCCGGCAACGTCGTACCCGATGCCGCGTCGATCGAGGTGAACTTCCGCTTCGCGCCCGACCGCAGCGCCGAGGCGGCGCTGGCGCACGTGCACGAGGTGTTCGCCGGGATCGAGGCGGAAATGGAGGTCACGGACCTGTCGCCGGGCGCGTTGCCGGGGCTGTCCGCGCCGGCCGCGGCCGAGCTGGTGGCGGCCGCGGGCGGGAGGTTCCGCGCCAAGTACGGATGGACGGACGTCTCGCGGTTCGCCGCGCTCGGGATCCCCGCGGTGAACTACGGCCCCGGCGACCCCAACCTGGCGCACACGCGCGGCGAGCACGTCGACACCGCGGAGATCTACGAGGTGGAGCGGGTGCTGCGCGCGTACCTGACCACCGGCGTTCCGGCCTGACCGCCGGGTGCGGATAGCCTCGATCCCATGAGCACCGAGAGAACGCCGCGCGGCCGCG
>CAYVJJ010000058.1:0-12342 GCA_964451655.1 uncultured Mycobacteriaceae bacterium
CCCTAGACACTACACCTAGTGGTGCCTTTTGCAAGACTTCCCATAACTTGTGAACGACACGCGTGATATTCGCTGGTCGGAGCGTCGGCCGGCGCGTCGCCGGAGGCCCCGCCCGGCGTGTCGCGGCCGCCTGTCCACCGATCCCGCGCGGAGCCGTTCCCGGCGGACTAGATTGATCGACGGCGAGCGTCCGCGGGCACCATCACAGGACGCCGCCCCGGGTCGGCAGGGCCGCCCGCCGCAATCCGACCGATCGCATGCAGAGGGAGCCGCCGTGACACCACCGGTCCGTGAAGACGAGGGCACCATCGCCGGGGCGGGCGGTGTGGAACTGTACTGGCGCAGCTGGACGCCCGCAGACCGCGCCCCTGAGGGGCTCGTCGTGCTCGTGCACGGCATGGGCGAACACTGCGGCCGGTACGGTCACGTGGCCGACGCCCTCCTGGCCCGCGGCTATGCCGTCGCGGCGCACGATCACCGCGGTCACGGGCGCTCCGCCGGCAGGCGGAGCTACATCGATCGGATGGACAACCTCGTCGCGGACATCGGCACGGCCTTCGACAGGGCCCGTGCGGCGGTCCCCGGCGTGCCGGCGGTCATGGTGGGCCACAGCATGGGCGGGCTGGCCGCGGCACTGTGGGCGGTGGACAATCAGGACAGGCTCGCGGGGCTTGTGCTCAGCGGGCCGCTGGCCTCCATGGAGCAGGCCACGGCCGTGATCAGGGTGGTCGCCAACGCGCTGTCGGCCGTCGCCCCCACCCTGCCGATGGCGTCCGTAGACTCCAGCGGCCTCAGCCACGACCCCGCTGTCGGCGAGGCCTACCGGGCGGACCCGCTGGTGCACTCGGGCAGACTCCCCGCACGCACGGGGGCCGAACTGATCTCCGCGGTAGACCAGGTGCAGCACCGAGCACCGGAACTGCAGCTGCCGCTGCTGGTCATGCACGGGGGGCTCGACCGCATCACCGCTCCGGGCGGCTCGCGCGCACTGTTCGAGAAGGCCGCTGCGGAGGACAAGGAGCGCATCGTCTACGACGGCATGTTCCACGAGATCTTCAACGAGGTGGACCGGGACCGTGTCCTGGCGGACCTGACCTGCTGGATCGACGGGCGCATCGGCTCCGGCCCGGACACGGGCCGGGATCCGGACGCAGGCTGACGCACCGCGCCGCCCGTGCCATTCCCGGGCGGCGGGCTAGGGGCCGCTCACGTGCCCGGCCACCCACGCGCCCAGCTCACGTGCGCAGTGATCCACTCGCGCCGGCCAGTCCATCGCCGACGCGTCGGCGTCGTCGCTGACGTACTTCACGAGCCGGCACCGAGCGCCGAGCAGGCCGCAGGCCCGGGCTATGGCGAACCCCTCCATATCGACCAGGTCGGCGCGCAGGGCCAGCCGCGTCCGCACGGCCGGGTCGGTGACGAACACGTCGCCGGTGGCCAGTACCGACCCGTCTCCGCCCGCGAGATCGATGCGGTCGACCACCGGGTAGTGCAGCTCCCGCAGCACCTCGGCGCTGATGTCGTGGTTGGTCACGGCGGACGGCAGAAACAGGCCGGCGTGGCCGTCGTGCAGCGCGCCGGCGGTTCCGATATTGATCACCGTGACGTCTTCGGCACGGCCGCCTGCCCGTCCTGCCGCCCCGAGGACGGCGGCGGTGGTGGCCGCGGCGGCGTCGACCTTCCCGATTCCGCAGATCACGGTCTGCACGTGCGGCGGCACATGCGCCGCCTCGGACGCCGTCGCCGACACCACCACCACGTGAGGCGGGCCTGCCGGTTCCACCCGATCCGTCATCGGCCTCCCTCACATCCGCTGAGCTCGTCCGCGTCGGCTGCGGTCGTCCGCGTCGACCGCGATCCTCGTCGAGCCCGCTGCGCCGGAACGCGCCCGCGCCGACCGCACTAGAGTCCATCACATGAGCGGAAGGGCCATCACATGAGTGGGACGCAGCAGGCCATCGCCCGGGAGCTGGGGGTGCGGCCCCGCATCGACCCGGCGGCCGAGATCGACGCCCGCGTGGGGTTCCTCGTCGACTATCTGCGCAGCACCCCCGCCCGCGGTTTCGTCCTGGGCATCAGCGGTGGGCAGGACAGCACCCTCGCCGGGCGGTTGTGCCAGCTCGCGGTCGAGAGGCTGCGCGACGGAGGTCCGCTGCCCGATGCGCGGTTCGTCGCCGTGCGTCTGCCCTACGGCGCGCAGGCCGACGAGGACGACGCGCAGAACGCGCTCGGTTTCATCGCCCCCGACGACACGGTGACCGTGGACATCCGCGCCGGCGCCGATGCCGTCTCCGCGGACACCGCTGCCGCGATAGCGGACCTGGGCACTCCCGACGCCCCGGCCGCGCCGCTGCGCGACTTCGTCCGCGGCAACGTCAAGGCCCGCATGCGGATGGTCGCCCAGTACGCCATCGCGGGGCAGCTGGGGCTGCTGGTGGTGGGCACCGACCACGCCGCGGAGGCCGTCACCGGCTTCTACACCAAGTTCGGCGACGGTGCGGTGGACGTGACGCCGCTCTCGGGGTTGACGAAGCGTCAGGGCGCGGCACTGCTGCGCGAGCTGGGCGCGCCCGAGCGGACCTGGCGGAAGGTGCCGACCGCCGATCTGGAAGACGACCGCCCCGCCCTGCCCGACGAAGACGCGCTAGGGGTCTCCTACCGTGACATCGACGGCTACCTCGAAGGCGAGGTGGTACCGGGAGAAGCGGCGGCGCGGATCGAGCAGCTCTACACGGCCAGCCGGCACAAGCGCACGATGCCGCCGGGACCGCTCGACACCTGGTGGCGCTGACCGCGCGGCGCACTCCCCGCCGGTGACGCCGCCGCGCCGCACCTGCACCGACGTCAGCCCGGTGCTTCCTCCCCCGCGAACTCGTTGCTGCGGCGGAGCGCCGAGATCAGCTCGTGGAACTCCACCGACCGCTGGAGTGTGGGACTGAGCACCGCGCGCACCGGCACCCGCAGCCGGCGCTCGGACTCGTGCAGCAGGCGGATGCCCGGTACCTGAGTGCCGCCGCTCCCCTCCGCGTAGAGCACCGTCCAGGCACGGGGCTGCGTGATCACTTCGAGGGTGGCGGTGTGATCGGCGGGGATCGGCGGGCCCAGGCGCGGTTTGCGGCCGATCCTCTGGAAGGCGCGCTCGACCACTTGGTGGATGAGCACCTGACTGTGCCGCGGGGGCAGCAGCAGGGGGTAGTCGCCGAGCGCACCGAGTTCCACCGTGTCCGCCCCTGCCAGCGGGTGGTGCCGCGACACGGCCACCGGCAGATCCTGCATGCCCAGGCTCACCGACTGCAGGCCCGGGCGGTCCACCTCGCCGCGGATCAGGGCCACGTCCGCGTCCCCAGTGGTGACGGCGGCCATCCGATCGGCGAAATCACGCAGGACGAATTCGATGTCGAGGTTGGGGTGCGATTCGCGCACGGAGGCGATGGCGGCGAGGCTCTGCGCGGCGAAGCTCATGTTGGCGGTGATCCGGATCCGGTTGCGCGGCTCGCGCACCACATCCCGCACCCTGTGCTCGATCGACAGGGCCTCCGACGCGACCGGCATCAGCCGCTCCCCCGCCGCTGTCAGCTCCACGTTGCGGGTGGATCGGTCGAACAGCTTGACCCCCAGGTCCTGTTCGAGCTTGGCGATCTGGTGGCTGATCGCCGACTGCGAGATGAAGCAGCGCTCCGCCGCCTGCGAGAAGCTCTTGAGCTGCCCGACGGCGGTGAAGTAGCGCAGCTGCCGGAAGTCCATGCGGCCAGCATATGTTCGGGCGTGCCCCGGGGACCGACGACGGTGCTGCGGCACGGTGGATCCGCCGGGCGTTCAGCCGACTTATGAACGATTGCGATAGGTGATCGTCGAAATCTCCGAATCGGTGGAGACCGGTCATGCCCCTTCATACGGTGGACCTGTACGGGCGGAGATCGGAGCTCCCCCGTCGGCGTAGTTGAAGTCATCCGAACAAAAACCGGGTGCCCGCGCCGCCGGAGATCCGCCCGCGTCGAGATCCGACAGTGCCAGAGGAGATGGAGGTCGCCGTGACGACGCAGGTCGCGCAGAACGCAGTGGACCGCACGGGCCCGGCCCGCGAGGACGTCGAGCGTACGGAGGTGGTGATCGTCGGCTCGGGCTTCGGCGCCCTGGCCGCCGCGAAGAGGCTCGCCAAGTCCAAGACGCCGTTCGTCCTGATCTCCGAGACCACCGAGCACCTGTTCCAGCCGCTCCTCTACCAGGTGGCCACCGGCGTGCTCTCCCCCGGCGAGATCGCCCCGCCCATCCGCGCCGTGCTGGCCAAGTACCCCACGGCCGACGTCCGGCTGGGCCGCGTCGTCGATGTCGACCCGGACCGCCGCGAGGTCGTCTACGAGGCCGGCGGGGAGCGTCTGCGCCTGGGCTACACCACACTGATCGCCGCCACCGGTGCCCGGCAGGCGTACTTCGGCAACGACCACTTCGCCGACGTCACCTACGCGCTCAAGACGGTCGAGGACGCCGAGCGGCTGCGCCGTCAGATCCTGCGGTGCTTCGAGGAGGCCCACACCACCACGGATCCGCAGCGCCGCCGCGACCTGCTGACCTTCCTGGTCATCGGCGCCGGGGCCACCGGCGTGGAGCTGGGCGGTCAGATCAAGGAGCTCGCGCAGCGCTACTTCGCCGAGTCGGTGCACGACCTGAGCCCTGACGACGTCACCGTGAAGATCATCGAGGGGGCCGACAAGGCGCTGCCCCCGTTCGGCGGCAAGCTGAGCGATTACGTCGCAGAATCGCTGGAGAACGGCGGCGTCGACGTGGTGCTGGGCACCTTCGTCACCGACATCGACTCATCCGGGGCGACGCTCAAGGACTCCGCCACCGGCACCGAGCGCAGGGTCACCGCGGAGACGATCATCTGGTCGGCAGGCGTGCAGGCCAACGATTTCGCGCGCGTCCTCGCCGAGCGGACCGGCTGCGAGGCCGACAGGGCCGGGCGGCTGCTGGTCAACCGGGACCTGACCGTCGGCGGCAGGGCGGACATCTTCGCGGTCGGCGACATGATGTCGCTCGACAAGCTGCCCGGTCAGTCCCCCGTCGCCATGCAGGGCGGCCGGCACGCCGCAGCCATCGCCTCCGGCAAGCGGGCGGCCGGCACGCCGTTCCAGTACCGCGACAAGGGTTCGATGGCCATCATCAACCGCTTCCGCGCGATCACCCGGGTGGGGAGGATCGAGCTGACCGGATTCGTCGCCTGGATCCTGTGGCTGGCCGTGCACCTGGTGTACCTGGTGGGCTTCCGGAACCGTTACGTGGCGGTGATGTCGTGGGTCGGATCCTTCCTCGGCCGGCACCGCCCGCACTTCTACTACACGCAGGAGCCGGCACCGGTGACGGATACTGCAGCGTCGGACGCCACGGCATCCGGTGGCACGGCATCCGGTGACACGGCATCGGACGCCGCGGCCGCCGAACCGGCCGTCGCGACGGCGGACGACGGCGCCGTGACGGCCGGAACGAGTGGACCGGACGACGGGCCCTCGCACTCGATGACGGCTCCGATCAGTCCGTCCGCTATCGACGCCGACGGAGCCGAGGAGTCCGAGGCGTGGCGACGCGAGCGCGCGGAAGGCCGAACTCCGGTGCACGCCTCGTACTGAACCGGACCACCGCAGGACGGGCCGGCACACCATGTGCCGGCCCGTCCTGCTGCGTGTGCGATGCCCGCCCCGGAATTCCACGGAGTGGCCGAAACCCGCTGAACCTGTCGGTGCCCGCCACTAGTGTCGTCGGCAATGAAACAACCGTTCACCACCACGTGGCCGGGCCCGGGGGCGCGCACTCTGCCGGACCGGTCCCGCCCCGGCACAGCCCGCGGCGCCTTCGCACGGACCGGTCCACGCGGCCGGCCCCGCTGAGGAGGGCACCGCTCCGGCCGGTTGCGACGCACAGGGAGGCAGCATGGCGCACTCGGCACACCGTCCGGACATCCCCCTGGCCTGCCGTGCGGTTCCGGTCCCCCGTCCCTGTAGCCTCGTCGCCCACCGGATCGGCGCCTACCCGGCCGCCGGCCACCTCCCCGTCCGGGAATCCGCACTGTGCTCCCATGCCCCGGACACCGTCTGGTACCCCCGTCCCGGCTGGTGGCAGCCTTCCAGCACTGCACCTTCCGGTGGTTCCCGTTCGGTGGAGTACCGCCCGTCCTGCGAGGCGCAGGAGGTGCACCCCCTCGCCGTCATCCATGCGCGCCGCGCCGATCTGCAGCACGGCGCGGGGTTCACGCGGCACGCCGCGGTCGCCGCCGTCACCGTGGCATGCGGCTCGTCCACCGCCACCCGGGTGTTCGTGCAGGAAGGCCCTGAATCGATCAACGAGGACGGCGTGCTCCTCGACGCCTTCTCCCACTTGTACGGGCGGGCGGAGCGGCTCGGCGAGCGGCTGCTGGTGCACGTCACCCACGGCGCCCTGAGGCGGGAGCTCTCCGCGGTCGCCTCGTCGTTCCCGGCTGTACAGCTGACCCACGCCGCCACCGGCCGCCTCGCCGAGCTCGCGCTGACCGCGTCGACCGCGATCAGCGGGAGCATCCGGCGCCTCGATGCGGATCTGCACCGACTCGCTGTCGCCCATGCCGTCTCGCTGCCTCCCCTGCAGGTGGCCACCGACGCCTCGAAACGTTTCCGCGGCCACGCCCTGGGGATCGCCTATGTCACCGAGGACGGCGATCACCGCCAGTCGGTGGTGGACCACGCGTCCCCGGTCCTGCACGGTGAGTTGTCCGCCATTGCGATGGCCGTCACGGACCTGCGTCACCGGGACCTGCGCATCGTCACCGACAGTCTGCTCGCGGTGCGGGCGCTCGCCGTCTCGCCGGAATGCGCGTCGAAGCGGCACGGCCCCGCGGTCGGCGCCCTCGTCCGCAGAATCCACCGCGCCACCGAGCACCGGGACGTCCGATACCGGTGGGTGCGCGGCCACTCCGGGCATGCACTCAACGAGATCGCCGACAGGCTCGCCGTCGCATCCCGGCGCGCGCACGAGGCGCAGTTGACCGGCGACGAACTCGCCGTCATCGCCCACAGGATCGTCGAGGATCTCCGCATGCCCGCATCCGCCGACCTGTCCGGCGGCCGGCACCGGGATGGCCACGCCCTGGCCGCCGGCTGATCCCGGGTAACCCCCGCCCGCGGCCCGGCGATGTACCCGATAACACCGGAATCGGGCGACGCCAGCGGAATCGGAGGCCGGCATGCAGACCATCAGACGGACGATCCTCGGGGCCGCGGGCGCGGCGGTCCTCGGCGCCGGTGCGTTCACCGGTATAGCGGCGGCCGAGCCCGCCGCGCCGGCACCCCCTCCGCCGGCCGGCGGGGGTCTGCTGCTGCTGACGAGCGGGAACCACGTCTCCGGACTGATCTGCGCTCCCGACGTGGGAACCCATCCCGACCCTGCGAAAGCATGCAACGCCATCCGCGTGGCCGGGGGCGACTTCACCGCATTGCCCGCCGAGAAGCGCGTGATGTGCCCGATGATCTACCGCCCGACCCCCGCCTCCGCGCACGGTGTGTGGGTGGACGGTGACGGCCCGCGCTTCGTCGACCACTCCACGGTCTACGGCAATGAGTGCACTGCGGGCGTCCGGTCCGGGGGCGTGTTCGGCTTCTGATCCCCCGCCGGGCGCGCCGCGGCGGCGGGAGACACCGGATCCGGACAGTACACCGCAGGAGGTGAGGGCATGAGGACCATCGCGCGCGCAGCCGCGGCCTCTGCGGGTGCCGCCGCTCTCGCCATCGGAGTGCTCGCCGGCTCCGCCGCCGCGGCGCCCGCCGGCTCCGCCGGGCAGCAGCCCGGCGGATTCGGGGCGTTCGTGCTCACCAGTGATGCCGATTCCGCAGGTCTGATCTGCTCACCGGACCTGGGTTCACACCCTGACCCGGCCCGTGCGTGCGATTCGATCCGACAGGCGCACGGCGATTTCACCGCGCTTTCCGGCGACCCGCACACGATGTGCCCCTATTACATGGATATCGACGGGTACCCGGCGAGCGCGCTCGGCTTCTGGATCGACGCGCACGGGGCGCACCTCGCCGACTTCCGCCACAACTACGCGAACGGCTGCCTCGCACGCAACCAATCGGGGGGCGTGTTCGGCTTCTGACACGGGCAGCGTCCGGCTGCTGCTCGTCGGCGTTGTTCGGCAGGCGCGTACCCGGCCCTTCGCGGTCGCACTGTCCCTCGTAGTCGATATCCGACAGTGACGGAAGATACGTCAATTGGCGGGTATGGCGAGCACTCGTCCCCGTCATCGTCGGGGTATCGGCGCGACCCTGCCCTCCGGCATCACGGCACGGGACCTGGGCGCGGTCACGGTGGGCGGCACCACCGTCACCACGCGGCACATCACCGTCGCGCCCGGTGGAAACCACCGGATGGCCCCCACGAGGGGCCCGTCTATGCGCTGATGACCCGCGGAATCCTCGAACGCACGCTCGCCGACTGCTCCACAGTCTCCTCCGCACCCGGCGACGTCATCGTCGAGCGGCCGGAGCCGCACATCGGTACCGCGCAGGGCCCCGAACCGGTCATACTGTGGACGGTCTACGTCGACCCCGTCGGCGCCCCGAGGGAAAGCAGGCACCATGACCGCCCCGCGACGCCTCACCTTCCCCGCCGCAGCCGTCGCCCTGTGCGCGGCGCTGATCGGCTGCGCGAGCTCGACGACCCCCGTCGACGCCGCATCCTCAGCCGTGCCCGCATCCCTCGGCTCCGGTGCGTCCCCGGCCCCTCCCGCCGACGACGGCCCGCTGACCGGCGAGCCCGTGGACGTCGCCACCGGCCTGGCCGCGCCGTGGTCCCTGGCCTTCGTCGACGGCGCGCCGCTGGTGAGCGAGCGCGACAACGGCCGGATCGTCGAGGTCCTCCCCGACGGCACCGTCCGCACGGCCGGCACCGTCGACGACGCGGTGCACGGGGGCGAAGGCGGTGTGCTGGGGATGACCGTCGACGGCGACCGCAACCTCTACATCTATTCGACCGGGCCGGACGGCAACCGCATCCAGCGGTACCCCGTCACCGGCGCACCGGGCGGGCTCGCACTCGGCCCGCCTCGGACGATCCTCGACGGGCTGCCGTCGGCCGGCGTCCACAACGGCGGGCGCATCGCCTTCGGCCCCGACGGGATGCTGTACGCGGGGGTCGGCGACGCGGGCGACAGGTCCGACGCGCAGGATCGCGACTCGCTCGGCGGCACGATCCTGCGCATGACGCCCGACGGCGCGGTGCCCGCCGACAACCCGTTCCCCGGCTCGCTCGTGTACAGCTACGGCCACCGCAACGTCCAGGGTCTCGCGTGGGCCGCCGACGGCACGATGTTCGCTTCCGAGTTCGGCCAGGACACCTGGGACGAGCTCAACATCATCGAGCCCGGCGGCAACTACGGCTGGCCTGAGGTCGAGGGCATGGCGGGCGACGAGGGCTTCATCGATCCCGTCCAGCAGTGGCGCCCGGCCGAGGCGAGCCCCAGCGGGATAGCGATCACCGATGACACCGTCTTCATCGCGAACCTGCGCGGCCAGCGCCTGCGGGCCGTGCCCGTGTCGGATCCGACGAACGCGATCGACTACTACGCCTCGCAGTTCGGCAGGATCCGTGATGTGGCGGTCTCGCCCGGCCGCGAGCTGTGGTTCCTCACGAACAACACCGACGGTCGCGGCACCCCGCGCCCGGGCGACGACCGCATCGTGTCGGCCGGAACGGCAACCGGGGACTGAACCGGATCCCCTCCGCCAGGACAGAAACCCGTGCACCGAACCCGGCGAGCACCGCGATGCCGGCGTACGCGAGAGCTCAGCCGTGTTCGACGTGATGCAGCGTGTCGCCTTTGTGCACCGCGATGCGGTCCATCAAGACGCTCGTGATCTCGTACGGCGGAGAGGCATCCGAGGCGCGCCGGGCGCGCCCTGTGTAGTCGAAGTCCACCGTATGCACCTTCGTCACCCGGCCCGTCACCTCGCCGGCCTCGGAGTCCCACACGTGGTCGCCGACCTCGAATCGATCAGACATCCGCCCACTCTTCGTCGCTCCCATCGAACCGTCGACCCAGTGCACGTGCTATGCATGACGATGTCGCACGCGGGCCGGGAGAATGAATTGTCCGGGGCATTCGGTGGGCGACGGTCGGCGGGACTCCACGCCGGGAGAAGGGTGTCACGAATACGAAAACACCCGCTCCGAAGCACATCGGAGCGGGTGTCTTCCCTGTGGAGCTAAGGGGACTCGAACCCCTGACCCCCACACTGCCAGTGTGGTGCGCTACCAGCTGCGCCATAGCCCCGTGCTGCAATCATTGTAGCCGTCCGCGACGGTGCGGCCACAGGCGGCATCCCCGGCGTCCGTGACGCCGCATGCGGCGGCCGCGTTGCTTCAGCAAAGCTACACGATCGTGCGGGCGTGCACCAAATCCCCAGGGCACGCTCCGCGGTGAGGTATCCGGACTTCCCGGTTCAGGGTCCCCCGCCGGCGGTGGGCGCCGTCGTCGGACTCGTCGGCGCCGACGAGGCCAGCAGGTCCGTGAGCCACTCGGAGCGGCCGATCTTCACTTCGGCGGTCCCGCGGTAGACCGAGGGGGTGATCGTCCGCCCGCCGGATACGGCTGCCAGCGACGTGCGCGCCGCCTCCGCCGCCGCGGCGGCCTCGTCGACCTGCTCCCCGTGCGCGATGCAGTCGATCGCTTCGGGTGCGGCACCTGCCTGCCGGGCGATCTGTGCGAGTCCGGCGTCGTCGTGGTCCGTGCTCCCGCCCTGCTTCGGCTGGACGCCCTCGCTGAACAGCATGTCGCGGAACTCCGAGAACGCCGTCGCGTCACCGGTGCCGGCCACGCAGCGCGCCGCCGCGGCCGCCCGCGTCGAGTAGTCCCCGGAGGGCGATTTGCCGTCGAGGAGCGTGATCGTGTGGTAGCGCTCCGCCAGCCGGTGGTCGCTGATCGCGGCGTAGACCGCCCGCCCGTCCAGCCCGGTCAGGCGGCCGCATGCCTCGCACAGGTAATCCTCATAAGTGTCGAGCACGATCGGGGCGTCGGCCGCGCCCAGCAGGATGGAACCGTCGCCCTCGATCGTCACCGGCACGCCGGAGACGGACGCCGGCGGGTCGCCCGCACGGTCCGCGATGCCGGCTTCCGGCGGTGGTGCCGACTCCGATGCAGCGGGCGTCGGAGCGCCCGTCGCAGTGGTCTCCCCGCCGTCATCACCAGCGCCGCAACCCACCAGAGCACCGACGGTGATCGCACCGACGGCGAGGACGGCGCCGATGCGCCACCGGATACCGGACCGCCGTTTCCCACACCTCCGCGCTCGCCCGCGCCACCGCCGCGCCCGTCCGTCCGTCACCGTCACCGTCCGTCCGCGCACGCCGTCTCCTCCCAAGCCGCTGCCGCTGCGTCCAGCTTTCCACGGCACGGCCGCCGCCGCGTGGCCGGGCGCGGCGTGGAACGCACACCGCCCCGCTCCGCCCGATGGTGGACGGAGCGGGGCGGGGAGGTGCACCGGCGGGCCGGCGGCCGCTCAGAGGCTGTGCGTCACTGCCCGGTGAGCTGCTTGATCCAGTCGGCCGACTGGATGTTGACCTTCTGGTCGCCGTGCATCACCGTCGGCGTGCTGACCTGGCCGCCGGACTTGTCGGACAGGCTCTGCATGGACTGCTGCGCGCCCGACTTCGCGGCGTCGACCTTCGTGCCGTCGGCGATGCAGGAGACCACCGTGTCGTCGGCGCCGACCTGCTTGGCCACGTCCGAGAGCTGAGAGTTGCTCAGGTCCTCGGATCCGTTCTCCTCCGGCTGGACGCCGTCCTGGAACAGTGCGCTGTGGAACTTGGAGAACAGGGCGCCGTCACCCGATTCCGCCACGCACAGCGCCGCCCCCGCCGCCCGGGTGGAGTAGTCGCCGGTGGCGGAGTACTTATTGAGGAAGTCCAGCATGTGGTACTGGACGGCCATCGAACCGTTGTCGATGGCCTGGTTGACCGCTCCGCCGAACTGGTGCTCGAACATCGCGCACGCCGGACACAGGAAGTCCTCGTAGGCGTCGATCTTCACGGGGGCGTCCGGATTGCCCAGCAGGACACCGCCGGAGTCGATGATCTTGACTGGCGTGCCGTCCTTCACGGAGCCGTACCCCTCGGCCTGCACCTCGGTGTCCTTGGTGTTCGGCAAGACCACGAAGATCACGATCAACACGATGATCGCGACGATCGCGACGCCGCCGAGGACATACGTGAGGAGCGCGTCGTTGCGCTTGCTGTTCCCCAGCTTGGCGGCGTTGTACTTCTTCGGTGGTTTCTTGGAGCTCACCTTGCGTCATCCATCCTTATTGTCGGGCGGCCCCGCCG
>CAYVJJ010000059.1:0-12207 GCA_964451655.1 uncultured Mycobacteriaceae bacterium
CCCGACGCCTCCGAGCAGTTCATCATCGGCACCTTCACCAGCGTCCTGTTCTCACTCGCCGTCGCGGGCGTCGGAATCCTGCTGACCCGGTGAGAGCGCTGGGTCATCCGCGGGGTGGCCCACCGCGCGCGACGGGGACGGTGCCGAGGGCGTCCGCGCCCCGGGCCGTCCGGCCCCTGTGGCCTCCATCGGATCCACGGGTTTGCGGGCCACCGCCTCCGCGGCGGCGACGGCCTCGGCGACCGCCGGGTCGCCGGCGGTGTCGAACCAGTGCGCCACGTCGTCCCAGTCGTCTCCCACGCCAGGCTGATCGGCCTCCGGCTCGCTGGGCTCGTAACGGAAGGTGCCCTGCGCGTCCGGGGCGCCCAATTGCTGCGCGAAACCCTTGAGTGCCGAACCGTAGTCGCTGGGCACCACCCACACCTTGTTGGCGTCGCCGTGCGCCATCTCCGGCAGGGTCTCGAGGAACTGGTAGGCCAGCAGCTCCGGGGTGGGCCGCCCCCGTTTGATCGCGGCGAACCGCTTCTCGATGGCCTTAGCCTGGCCCTGCGCGCGCAGATAATCGGCGGCGCGCTCGCCTTCCGCGTAGAGGATCTGCGACTGCCGCTCGGCCTCCGCCCCCAGGATCGCGGCCTGTTTGGCCCCCTCGGCGGCAAGAATCTGGCTCTGCTTGTTGCCCTCGGCGGTCTTGATGGCCGATTCGCGCTGCCCCTCCGCGGTGAGGATCATGGCGCGCTTCTCGCGGTCCGCCTTCATCTGCTTCTCCATCGATTCCTGGATCGACGGCGGCGGGTCGATGCTCTTGAGCTCGACCCGCGCCACGCGCAGGCCCCAACGGCCGGTGGCCTCGTCCAGCACCCCCCGCAGCTGCGCGTTGATGGAGTCACGGGAGGTGAACGTCTCCTCCAAGGTCATCCCGCCCACGACGTTGCGCAACGTGGTGGTGGCGAGTTGCTCGACGCCCTCGATGTAGTCGTTGATCTCGTAGACCGCCGCCTGCGGGTTGGTGACCTGGAAATACACGACGGTGTCGATGGACAGTGTCAGGTTGTCCTCGGTGATCACCGGCTGCGGAGGGAACGACACCACCCGTTCACGCAGATCCACGCGTGCACGCACCCGGTCGATGAACGGGATCAGGAACGTCAGCTGGCCCGAAACGGTGCGCGAATAGCGGCCCAGACGTTCGATCACCGCGGCCTGCGCCTGGGGCACGAGCGTCACGGATTGGACGATCATCACCACGACCAGTACGACGACGATGATCAGCACGATCAGTGCGGCACCCATCACGGCTCCTTGAATACGATGGCGGTGGCCCCGTCGATGCGGAAGACGGTCACTTTCTCCCCCTCGGGGTATGTGGTCTGCGGGTCGAGCGCCCGGGCGGTCCAGTCCTCACCGCCCAGACGGATCAGGCCGTCCTCGCCGCCCACGGGGCGCAGCACGGTGGCCCGCCGGCCCGGCAACGCCGCGGTGTTGGTCGGGTACTCCGGCGGATGGCCGAAGCGCCGCAGCAGCAGCGGGCGCAGCCCCACCACGAGGATCAGAGAGACTGCGGCGAAGATGAGTGCGTCGCCCCACACCGGCAGGTCCACCACCGCGGTGATCCCTGCGGTACCCAGGGCGCCGCCGGCGATCATCAGCAGGAACAGGTCACCGGTGAGCGCCTCGGCACCGGCCAGCAGCACCGCGGCCGCAAACCAGATCAACGCAGTCACACCACCATCTAACCAAACATGGCGGTGCCGGCGGCGTCCCCGCGGTCCGGGGGGCGGCGGTCAGTCCGGCTCGGTGACGAAGTCGATGAGCCGCTCGACGGCACCGATGAGAGGCGTCTCCAGGTCCCGGAACGTCGAGACCGCCGCGTTGACCCGCCGCCAGCCGTCGGTGGCCGTGCCCCAGCCGAGTTCGCGGCACACCCCGGTCTTCCAGTCGGTCCCCCGCGGGATCGCCGGCCACGCGTCGATCCCGACGGCGGACGGCTTCACCGCCTCCCAGACGTCGATGTACGGGTGCCCGGTGACCAGTACGTGCGGTCCGAGATTCTGCGTCATGCGGGTCTCTTTGGAACCCGAGACCAGGTGGTCGGCCAGCACCCCGACACGCCGGCCGCGCGCCGGGCCGAATTCGGCGAGACGGTCGGCCAGGTTGTCGAGCCCCTCGATGTATTCGACCACCACGCCTTCGACCCGCAGATCATGCCCCCAGACCCGTTCGACCAGCGCGGCGTCGTGCACGCCCTCGACCCAGATGCGCGCTGCGCGGGCGGTGCGGGCCCGCAGACCCTCCACCCGCACCGAGCCGGATGCCGACCTCCCCCGTTGCGGCCGCGGGACCTGCGGGCGCGGTTTGACCAGCGTCACCGGACGCCCGTCGATGAGGAACGCCGACGGGCGCATGGCGAACAGCCGGGTGCCGCCGCGGGCGTCCTCCAAACGCACGAACTGACCGTCGTAGGTCTTCTCGAACCCCACCACGGCGCCGCAGTACCCGCTGGCGGCGTCCTCGGCCACAAGCCCGCGCTCCGCCACCACCTCGGGCGCGACGCGGGCCTTCTTCCTGGCGTGCCCGGCGAAGATGTCGCCGCCATACATATCGCTCACGGCCATCGAGGCTAGAGCGGCCGCGATGCGCGCGCGCCCCGACACGCGGTGCGATCGTTACCCTGGGGGGATCATGAGCGATCCTGCACGCCCGCACGGGGCGCCGCGGCCGGCGTCCGCACCCGTCGCCACTCCCCCGCCGCAGGGGCACCCGAGCATCACGCTCGCCCTGTGGGCGGCCGCGTGGTTGGACGGTTCCGCCGCGCCCGACGACGTCATCGGCGCACTGCACGACTGGGCGCCGATGCACCTTGCGGCCGCGGCGGACGAAGCCGTCGCACCGGTCACCGGGCTCGCCTGGCCTCAGGACTCCGTCGGCGCCGGTCCCGTGGCGCTGCTGGCCATGCTGCGGCGGCTGGGAGGTGAGTTGCGGTTGCAGGCGGCCCTGCCCGTGCCGGGCGACGTCACCGGCGTCGTCGCCGGCACCGCACACGCCGCCGCGGCGCTCTCCTGCGGGGAGACGCTGGTGGTCCACCGTGCGGTCGCGGACACCGGCGCGTGCGCGGGGTGCATCGGCCTGGTTCCGTTCCGCGAGTCCGGCGATGTGCTGCGCTGGGCGGCCTACGATGCACAGTGCCGCGGCGCCGTCGCCCACCCGCCGCCGCTGGGCGAGACCCGGCAGGTCCTGCGGGAGTCGGTCCGCAGCGCCGGCGCGATGCTGGGGTCGATGAGCCGCGTCGGCGGCGCCGGGGAACGCGCCCGCGCGGCGGTCGCCGCCTGCCTGGAGCAGGCACGTCGGCACGTGCTGCCGCCGGGGACGCCGCAACGCGCGGCGGAGACCCTTGATTCGGCGGCGACCGTGGCCGCGATCGTGCGGGTCGCCGCCGACGGCGCCGCCGGGGCCCCGGACTCCGCGGGGGCAGCGGTCCTGCAGGAGGCGAGTCTGCGGGAACTGGCCGATTCGGTCCGCAACGCCCGTGTGTCGGCCGCGGCGGACGCGGTCGTCGCGCTGCACGGCGACGCCGGTGCGGCTATGCGCGGGCGGCGGCGTCCGGCAGGGGCGCACCGCAGCAGCCCGGGGCGCACGCGGCCCCGTTGAGGGTGCAGCCGTACTGGGGGACGCTGCCCGATCGGCGTGCCGGCGCCCCGTCGAGATGTTCACGCACGAGTTCGACGACCATCTGCGCCATCCGGGGATCGGAGCCCGGGGTGGCGACCCGCTCGAACCGCAGCCCCAGCTCCCCTGCCCGCTCGCGCGCCTCGGTGTCCAGGTCCCACACCACCTCCAGGTGGTCGGAGACGAAGCCGGAGGGACAGACCAGCACGCCGTCGCAGCCGCTGTCCGCGACGGTGCCGAGATGGTCGCAGACGTCCGGTTCCAGCCACGGAATGCGGGGAGGGCCCGACCGCGATTGCCAGACCACGTCGAAATCCGCGACACCCGCGGCGGAGGCGATCAGGCGCGCCGTCTCCTGGACCTGCCGGCTGTAGAGGCGGCCCCCGTCGCCGGGGGGCCCCGCCGCGTCGTCCGCCGTCACCGGCACGGAATGCGCCGTGAACACCAGCCGTGGACGCCGGGCGCCCAGCCGCCGCGCCGAGTCGCGGACCGCGTCGGCGAATGCGGCGATGAACAGCGGATGGTCGTGGAACTGCCGGAGCCGTACGAGCTCCGGTGCGCCGGGCCCGGCCGCCATGCGGGCGCGGGCGATGTCCTCCTGGTACTGACGGCAGCCCGAGTAGCCGGCCCACGCGGAGGTGGCGAACACCAGCGCCGAGTCCACACCGTCGTCCGCCATGCTCTGCACGGTGTCCTCGAGCAGCGGGTGCCAGTTGCGGTTGCCGAAGTACACGGGCAGGCCGACGCCCTCCGACCGCAGCCGGGCGCGGACCGCATCGATGAGCGCGCGGTTGAGGCGGTTGATCGGCGAGACGCCGCCGAAGTGCAGGTAGTGCTCGGCCACCGCGTCGAGCCGTTCCGGCGGCACGTTGCGTCCGCGCGTGACGTTCTCGAGGAACGGGCGCACGTCGCCGGGGCCCTCGGGCCCGCCGAACGACGCGAAGAGCAGCGCCTGAGCGGTCGGTGTCCGGGCCCCGGGGCGATCTGCCGCCGGGCACCCCGCGTCGGCGGGGGTCTGCCGCACGTCCGTCACCCGATGGTGGCGTGGAAGCCGCCGTCGACGTAGATCACGGACGCGGTGGTGCCGGGCAGCCAGTCCGACAGGACCGCGTTGACCGTCTTGGCGACCTTCGACGGGTCGCCCACGTCCCAGCCGAGCGGGGCGGCACGGTCCCACATCTCGTTGAGACGGTTGAGCTCCGCGCCCGGGCCGGTGCTCTCCCCCGCGATCGCCTTGGCGGCGAGGGTCTTCACCGGTCCGGCGGCCACCAGGTTCGACCGGATGCCGCGGTCGCCGACCTGCTTCGCCACGTACCGGTTGACGGATTCGAGGGTGGCCTTGGACACGCCCATCCAGTTGTAGAAGGGCATCGACCGGGTGGGGTCGAAATCCATGCCCACCAGCGAGGCGCCGTCGTTGAGCACCGGCAGCAGGGCCTTCGCGAGCGCGGCGTACGAGTACGCCGAGACCTCCAGCGCCGTCGCCACGTCCTCCCACGGGGCTTCGAAGAAGTCGCCGCCCAGGCAGCTGCGGGGGGCGTACGCGATCGAATGGACCACCCCGTCCACGCCCTCCGGGGCGAGTTCGCGCACCCGGTCCGCCAGGGACGCGAGGTGCTCGGGGTTCTGCACATCCAGTTCCACCGCCGGCGGCACCTCCTCGGGAAGCCGCTGGGCGATCCGGTCGATCAGCCGCAACCGGTTGAACCCGGTGATGATCACTCGGGCGCCCTGTTCCTGGGCCGTTCTGGCCACGTGGAACGCGATCGACGCGTCGGTGATGATCCCGGTGACGAGGATGGTCTTGCCGGCGAGCAGTCCTGACATTCGGTGTGCGCCTCCTGCGCTGCGGGTGAGGATTCCCGGTGAGGGATTTCCGGTGTCGGCGGTCAGTGTCCCATGCCCAGGCCGCCGTCGACGGGGATGACGGCGCCGGAGACGTACGCGGCGTCCTCGGACACCAGCCAGCTCACCGCGGCCGCCACATCCTCGGTGCGGCCCGGCCGTCCGAGCGGGACCGCGTCGACGATCGCCTTCTTGTTGGCCTCGCTCATCACCGCGGTCATGTCGCTGTCGATGAAGCCGGGCGCGACGACGTTGGCGGTGATGGACCGCGAGCCCAGTTCCCGGGTGAGCGACCGGGCCAGGCCGACGACGCCCGCCTTGGAGGACGCGTAGTTGACCTGCCCGGGGCCGCCGGACTGGCCGACCACCGAGCCCAGGAAGACGAAACGCCCGAAACGCTTGCGCAGCATGGCGCGCGAGGCCCGCTTGGCCACGCGGAAGGCGCCGGTGAGGTTGGTGTCGACGACCCGCTGGAACTGTTCCTCGGTCATGCGCATCAGCAACGTGTCGTCGGTGATGCCGGCGTTGGCCACGACCACCTCGACGGGCCCCTGCCGCTCCTCGATCTCCGTGAAGGCGCGGTCCACCGACTCGGTGTCGTCGACATTGCAGACCACACCGAACAGGTCGTCGGGGACGCCGGACCCGCGGTGCGTCACGGCCACCCGGTGCCCGTCGGCCGCGAGCCGCCGCGCGATCGCCAGCCCGATGCCCCGGTTGCCGCCCGTCACCAGGACGGACCGCCCCTGCGGCCCGTCCGGATTCTGACTGTCCTCGGTCTTTGCCATGGTGCATCACACTACCCACCGGTATGCAGGCGGCGAAATCCCGCGGCCTCCCGGCGTGGGCAGGCCCCGTCAGGGCAGACGGCGGCCCACCACCAGCGAACAGACGGCCGCCGCCAGCAGCAGCGCGGACCCCAGCAGCAGCCACGGCCGCGACGCGTCGCCGCGTTCGATCTCGTAGCCCAGCTGTGTCTGCAGCGTGTTGTAGACGCTCTCCAGCTCGCCCAGGCTCGACGCGCGGAAGTCGGTGCCGCCCGAGAGCTCCGCGATCTGTTTGAGCGAGGCGTCGTCGACGGGGACGTTGATCCGCTGGCCCTCGATATCGACGTAGCCGTAGGAGGTGCCGAACGAGATCGTCGAGACCGGCACGCCCACCTTCTTGGCCTGGCGCGCCGCGGTGAAAGCGCCGCGCGGGTCATCGAGCCCCTGGGGCACCGTCTGGGTGCCGTCGGACTCGAGCACGATGCGCGCCGGCGGAACGTTGTCGCCGCCGCCGAGCCCGGCTCCGAAGTTCTCGATGGCCTGCAGAGAGGTGAAGATGGCCTCGCCGGTGGCCGTGCGCTCCGCCAACTGAAGGTTGTCGATGGCGTTGACGACGGACTGCCGGTTGGTCGTCGGCGAGACGAGGACCGAGGCGGTGCCCGCGAACGAGACCAGCCCCAGGTTGATGCCGTCGGGCAGCTTGTCGACGAAGGATTTCGCCGCGGCCTGGGCGGCCTCGAGCCGACTCGGCTGGACGTCGGTGGCCTGCATGGACAACGAGACGTCGATCGCCAGCATCACGGTGGCCCTGTTGCGGGGCACTTTGTGGTCGGCGGTCGGTCCGGCGGCGGCGATGGTGAGCGCGGTCAGGGCGAGCACCAGCAGCACCGCGGGCACGTGCACGAACCATCTGCGGCGCCGCGGAGTGACCGAGTCGAGCATCTCGAAGCTCGCGAACCGGACCGCCTTGCGCCGCCGCCGGATCTGCACCAGAACGTACGCCGCGGCGACGGCCGCCACGGCGACGAGCCACAGCAGCCACCAGGGATGGACGAAGCCGGACAGGCTCATGAGGCGGACCCCGTCCCTGACGGCGCTGTCGCCAGGGCTCCGGCGTCCCGGCGCCGGCGCAGCGCGACGAAGCGGGCGATGTCCGCCATCCAATCGCGATCGGTGCGCAGGTGCAGCATCGGTGCGCCGCTGGTGCGGAAGATCCCGGCCACGGTACGGCGATGGGCGGCGGCGGCCGCGGCGAAGTCGGACCGGACCCGTTCGGTGGTGGTGAACTCCCGGGTGCGGCCGGTCTCCGGGTCCCGCAGGACCACGGTGCCGATATCGGGAAGCGCGACGTCGCGGGGGTCGAGGACCTCGATGCCCAGCACGTCGCTCCGTGCGGCGACGCCCCGCAGCGCACGCTGCCAGTCCGGCTCACCGAGGAAATCGGAGACCACCACGACGAGCCCGCGCGTGGCCGTCCGGCGACGCAGCGACTCGATCGCCCCCGCCAGATCGCCGTGGACCCCGTCCGCGGGGCGGGGCGTGGTCGCGATCGTGCGCAGCAGGGTCCGCGCGTGCGCACGCCCGGTGCGGGCCGGGATGCGTATGCGCTCGGAACCCGTGTCGACGACCGCGCCGATCCGGTTCCCGCCCCGCAATGTGAGATAGGTGATCGCCGCGCAGGCGGCGACGGCGAGGTCGCGCTTCTCGCACAGGGCGGTGCCGAAGTCCAGGCTCGCGGACAGGTCCACGACGAGATGGGTCTCCAGCTCGCGGTCCGCGATGGGCATGCGCACGTGCGGCAGCGTCGTCCGCGCGGTCACCGACCAGTCCATCAGGCGCACATCGTCGCCGGGCTGGTACTCCCGCGCCTCCCCGGGTTCGGTGCCCGGACCCGGGATGAGGCCGTGGTAGTCGCCGTGCAGAAGACCGTCGAGGCGCCGGCGCACCGACAACTCCAGCGTGCGCAGCGCCGCGCTGAGCGCGGGCTCCTCGAGCTCACCGCGGGCGAACGAGGGCGGCGCACCGCGGGCGGCGTGAGCAGGGCCGGTCACTGCCGCGGGCCGGCGTCGGCGGACGCGGACGCCGCATGCGCGCCCGACGGGTGCGGAACGGGGGCGGCCGGAGTCTGGGCCGCGGTCACCTGCGGCAGCGGGACCACGCTCATCACCCGACGGACGATCTCGTCGGCCGAGACCTCGTCGGCCAGTGCGTCGTAGGTGAGGACCAGACGGTGCCGCAGGACGTCGGGGACCACCTCGACCACGTCCTGCGGGACGACGTAATCGCGCCCGCGGATCAGCGCGAGCGCCCGGGCCGCGGCGATGATGCCGAGCGTGGCGCGCGGCGAGGCGCCGTAGGCGATCCACGGGGCGACCTCGTCGAGGCCGTGCTGCCGTGGGCTGCGGGTGGCGGTGATGAGGCGGACCACGTAGTCGACCAGAGCGTGGTGCACGAACACGGTGCCCACCGCCTCCTGCAGCCGCGTCAGGTCGGCGGGCGTGAGGACCTGTTCAGGAACCGGGACCGTGCCGCCCATGCGGTAGACGATCTCCCGCTCCTCCTCCACCGTCGGATAGCCCACCAGCACCTTGAACAGGAAGCGGTCGCGCTGCGCCTCGGGCAGCGGATAGACCCCCTCGCTCTCGATGGGGTTCTGGGTGGCCATCACCAGGAAGGGCTGCGGCATCGGGTAGGTGGTGCCGCCGATCGAGACGTGCCCCTCCGCCATCACCTCGAGCAGCGCCGACTGCACCTTGGCCGGGGCGCGGTTGATCTCGTCCGCCAGAACGAAGTTCGCGACGACCGGGCCCAGTTCGGTGTCGAATTCCTCGCGGCCCTGTCGGTAGATGCGGGTGCCCAGCAGGTCCGTGGGGACCAGGTCCGGGGTGAACTGGATGCGGGAGAACTCACCGCCCATCACCGTGGCGAACGTCTCCACGGCCAGGGTCTTGGCGATGCCGGGGACGCCCTCGAGCAGCACGTGGCCACGCGCCAGGACCGCGACCAGCATCCGCTCGACGAGGTGATCCTGCCCGACGATCACACGTTTGATCTCGTAAACCGCCCGCTCGAGCAGTGCCGTGTCCGCCGGGTCCCCCGCCGAGCGCCCGCCGTATCCGCCGGACTCCGCCGCCCCCGAGTCGTCCGCTGCGGAACCGTGTCCGGTCATGTCGTGGCTCGCCACCGGTGTGCCGCCCTCCTGAATCCGTCCGTACGCGGCCGCCCCGCGTACGTGATGTGGTGCCGTGTGCGGTGCGGCGGCCACCGGGCGCGGCGGGCCGGCGGTCTGCCGGGCCCGTGGCCGCCGTCAGGACGAAAGCCCGCCCGTCACTCGATCATGCGCACCGCGTACGGCTGTATCCCGGACCACCGTACCGGTGCCACACGGACGACGCCCCCGGAGAACGGCGCCTCCAGCATCTGGCCGTCGCCGAGGTACAGGGCGACGTGCTGACTGCCGCCCGGGCCCCAGAAGAGCATGTCCCCGCGCTTGGCCTGGTCCACGGGCACCTGCTTGCCGGCGGTGTACTGGTACCCCGAATACTTCGGCAGCGAGATACCCACGCCCGCAAAGGCGTAGACCATCAGCCCCGAGCAGTCGTAACCGACGTTCTTGTAGTCGCCGTAGGTGTCGGCTACGCCGCCGTCGCGCACGCCCAGCGTGGGCCCGTTGGCGTTCCCTCCGCCCCAGGAATAGCGCACGCCCAACTGCGACATGCCCCGGTCGATCACCGTTTCGATCTGCTCGGAGGCGGACTTGCTCGACACCGCGTTGCCGACCTGGCCGGAGATGTCGCCGCTCTTCTGGCTCTTGGCCACGGCGGCCGCCGCAGCCTGGGCCGCGCTGTCGGCGGCCGCGCGCGCCGACGCCTGGGCGGCCGCCTGGCGGGCCGCTTCGGCCGCGGCGCGGGCGGCCGCCTCTTCGGCCTTGCGCTGCCGGTCCCACGCCTCGTACACCGACCGCTGCGACTGCAGTCCCTCCACGTTGTCGCGCGCGGCGGCGAGCTCCTGTTCCGCCTGCTTCTTGTTCGCCTCGATCCGGGAACGCTCGGCCTGCTGCTGCTGGGCCGCGCTCTCGGCCTCGGCGATGGCCTGCTGGGCCGTCTTCTCCTTGGCCGCGGCGTCATCCGCCGCGGCGTCGGCCCGTTGCTTCGCGGCCTTGTTGGACGAGACCTGATTGGCCTCCTCGGCACGGGCGCGCTGCAGCTTGACCATGGCCTCCTCGAAGGCCTGGCGCACCACCTCCATGGTGCGGGCGCGCGTGAGCACGTCGTCCGGGCCCTCCGAACCGAGGAACATCGTCAGCGAACCGACGGGCGCGCCTTGCTGGTACCCGGTGGAGATGTACTGCTCGAACTGCTCCTGCGCGCGCTGGATCGCCGCGCCGGCATCGGAGAGTTGGCGTTTGGCGGTCTCGACCGCCGCGGCCGCCTCGGCTGCGACGGATCGTGCCCGCTGCAGGTCCACGAGCGCCTTGTTGGCCGCCTCCCGCTTGATCTGCACCCGGTCGACCAGCTGCTGCAGTTGCTGGTCCGCCTGGGCGATCCGGTTGATCAACTCGCTGACCTGCCCCACGCCCTGCGTCACCGCGCCGGTGGCGTCACGCAGCTGGGTGTCCGACGGGTTCGGAGGCGGGGGCGGTACCGCCGGCGCGGTGCCCGGCGAAGCGAGCAGCAGAGCGCCTGCGACCAGCAGACCCGCCCCTACGCGCGCGTGCCCACGGAGCGGGCGCCGATGATGTTCGGGCTGCGCCTCGCTCGATCCAGTACGTCCCACGTAGATCTCCCTCGGTTGTGCCGCGGCGCGCGCCCACCAGGGGCGCAGCCCGACGCGGCAGCGTGCGCGGGGCGCTTCCCTTCGCTCCGCACAGTCCGGACGCCGCGTCGTCGCCGCAGTGCCTGTCCGGAAGCGCGTGCAACACCGCCGTCACGGCACACCGACAACACTCTCTTGCGCAACATCCGTGCCAGTAGCACCGTACGACAGATCGCTCCCCATGGTGAACTTCTGTCACAAATACCAGCGATGTAATACGCATAGGTGCAGGTGGAATAGGGTGCGGTGATCAATCGGAGATACGGAGGAATTCGCCGGAATCCGGTGCCGTGGCCGAAATCGGCCCGATTCCGGTGACGTGAGTCCCATCTGCCCCGGCGGTGTCGCCGCGCGGGGTGCGGCCATGCGGTGCGATGCGCGTGGCGGACCGCCGCGGCGCCGTCGAGGAGCGGACGGTGGCGGTGATGGCCGGGCTGTGGCCCCGGCCTGCATCGTCCGCCGTCAGCGGCGGCGGGCCCGCCGCACGTTCCAGACCGTGCCGCCGGCGACGACGAGGACGACGAGTGCGAGCAGAACCGCGGACACCGCGGTCCACGGGAACGGGTCCTGCCCCACCTCGTCGACGAACTGACGCGCCGTCACCGTCAGTTCCGGGGAGCGGGGATTCTGCACGGCGTGCTCGGCGGACTCGAGCGTGAAGCGGCTGAGGGTGTCGCTGTAAGTGCCGACCTGGCCGGGGCTGAGCGTCAGGACCGTGCCGCCCTCGGACTTGCCGACCGCCGTGGACAGGTCCCGGAGCTTCTCCGGGTAGGCCTCGAAACTGCCGAGTTTCTTGCCCCACTGGTCGTGCGGCACCACCACCACCGAGAGCTCGAGGCCATGATGTTCCGCTTCCGACACGACCGACTGCAGCCCGGCGAGTGCATCGGAGTAGTCCTGCGGGACGGACACCCCGCCGTCCTCGACCTCCGAGATGACCTGCTGCACATTCATCCCCGCGAGGGTGTCCGCGGTGTAGTCGGCCGAGCTCATCGGTGGGCCTCAGTCCTTCTGCGTGGTCGTCCTGGGTGGTCTGCGTGATATCGCGCGCGGTGCGGGTGACGCGCGGTGCGGGTGATCTGTCGTGCGTGCGTGGTCGTCCCGGGTGTCCATCGGT
>CAYVJJ010000060.1:0-12132 GCA_964451655.1 uncultured Mycobacteriaceae bacterium
CCGCGGCCGCGCAGGTATTCCCGGCCCGCGCAGGGGTTGCCGCGGCGCGCGCAGGCTGACCGGGTGACCGGGCGCAGACCCCGCGCCGAGCCCGAAACACCCGCCGATCCGCGCGCCGGACTGTCATCCGCGCGCCGGGTCATCGGCCTTCGCGGTGGCTTGCGCACCGATTACGACGACACGCCGGGTCAATAGGCGCGCAGATGACAGTCGTGCGGGCGGATCCGAGACCGGTGCGCATGTGGCAGATGAGCGCGCGGCTGCGCGGTTCGAGTGCGCGGCAGCCCGTCATGAGCGCGCGGCCACCAGACGTAAGCGCGCGGCAGCCCGCCACCCCTCACCGCGACTGCCCGGCCTCCGACTCCTCGGCCTTGCGTTCCTTGCGCGCGTTGAACTTCTGCATCAGCCGGTCGACGATGACGCCCACGACGATGGCGACGGCGATCGAGATGAGTGTGCCCAGCAGCGGCTGCGACTCGAACCAGCTTCCCACGAAGTGGCCCATGAGCGCGGAGTACGACGCCCAGATCAGGCCGGCGACCACCGTGAGCGGGAAGAACACGCGCCGCGGATAGCCGGTGGCCCCGGCGGTGATGTTCACGGCGATCCGGCCGACCGGGATGAACCTGGCTGTCACGATGATCACCGGCCCACGCTCGTCCAGTGCCCGGCGCGCCCAGTCGAACGCCTGGGCCGTCTTGGGTTTGCGCATCCACGCCCAGCGCTCCGTGCCGACGAGCTTGCCGATGGTGTATGCGATGTTGTCGCCGATCACTGCGCCGAGCGCGGCCACCGGGATCACCGCCCACAGGTACGGGGTGCCGGTGGCACCGCCCAGCGATCCGAGGGTGACCAGCACCGATTCGCTGGGGATCGGGGGGAAGAAGCCGTCGACGACGCAGACCGTGAACAGCAGCGGGTAGAGCCACAGCGCATCGGACTCGCTGACGATGAAGTCGTTGATCGAGTCCAACAAACGCGGGCCCCTTCACGCCGTGCGGGCGGTTGCCGGTTCACTCTACCCAGCGTGCGCACGGGCCCGGCGCAGCGACTCAGCCGCCCGCCCCGAGCGTCTCCGCGAGCTGCCGCACCTGCTCGCGGTCCCGGCAGGTCACCAGGAGCGTCGTCACGCCGGCCGCCTCCCAGCGCGCCACCTCGCGGCGCACGTGTTCCGCATCGCCGATGATCATCGTCTCGTCGATCATCTCGTCGGGCACCGCCGCGGCGGCCCGGTCCTTGCGGCCGGAGCGGAACAGCTCCGTCACCTCGTCGACCACCTCGCCGTAGCCCATCCGCCGGTAGACCTGCGCGTGGAAGTTCAGCTCCGGCGCGCCCATGCCGCCCACGTACAGCGCCACCGTGGGCCGGATCGCGTCGCGCACCGCGTCCGGGTCGTCGGTGACGGTGATCTGGCAGGTGGCCGCCACCTCGAAGTCCTCACGGCGCCGGCGCGCGCCCGGCCGGGCGAAGCCCTCGTCGAGCCACTCGTCGTACATCGGCGCGAGCCGCGGCGAGTAGTAGATGGCCAGCCAGCCGTCGGCGATCTCCGCGGTCATGGCCACGTTCTTGGGCCCTTCCGCCCCGAGCCACACGGGCACGTCGGCGCGCAGCGGGTGGGTGATCGGCTTGAGCGGCTTGCCCAGGCCCGTCGCGCCCTCCCCCGAGTACGGAAGGGTGTAGTGCGGCCCGTCCTGCACCACCGGCGCCTCGCGCGCCAGCACGTCGCGGACGATCTGCACGTACTCGCGGGTCCGCGCCAGAGGTTTGGCGAAGGGCTGCCCGTACCACCCCTCCACGACCTGCGGGCCGGAGACGCCCAGGCCCAGGATGAACCGTCCGCCGGTCAGGTGGTCCATGGTCAGCGCGGCCATCGCGGCCGCCGTGGGTGTGCGCGCGGACAACTGCGCCACCGAGGTGCCCAGGCGCACCCGGCGCGTGTCCGACCCCCACCAGGCGAGCGGCGTGAGCGCGTCGGACCCCCAGGATTCGGCCGTGAACACGGAGTCGAATCCGCTCTCTTCGGCGGCCGCCACCAGCTCCGCCACCCCTGCGGGAGGCTGCGCGCCCCAGTAGCCCAGCTGCAGTCCGAGTTTCATGCGCGGTCCTCTCTTCCGCCGGCCCGGCCCTCCGCCGGCTCCCGCCGGTCCGCCGAGTTTCAGTCAATCTGTCAAAAACCCTTGCCGCTCCAACAGGAACGTGTTCTACTTCACCATGTGAGCACGCAAACCTCCGTAGTGGCAATGCCCACCCCCGAGCTCGAGCCGCTCAGTGCACCCATCGAGTTGCACTTCGACTACACACGGTCGGTGGGCCCCGTTATCGGCCGGTTCCTGGGAGCGCTCGCGCGGCGCCGCATCGTCGGCGTACGCGGTGCGGACGGGCGCGTCCATGTACCGCCCGTCGAATACGATCCCCGCACCGCGGACCCGCTGGACGATTTCGTCGAAGTCGGCCAGGCCGGTGAGGTCCTCACCTGGTCGTGGGTGTCCGAGCCGGTGGAGGGGAACCCGCTGCCGGAGCCGTTCGCCTTCGCCCTGATCCGCCTCGACGGCGCGGACACGGCGATGCTGCACGCGGTCAAGGTCGGCTCCCCGGACAGGATGTCCACCGGCATGCGGGTACGCGCCGTGTGGGCGGTGACCCGGACCGCGGCGATGCAGGACATCGCCTACTTCTCCCCTGAGGAGGACGCCGCGGCCGCCGACCCGCCGCCCGAGCAACTGGCGGGCGACGCGCTCGACGCGTTCTTGGACCAGGACCCGTTGCAGATCCTGGTGACGCCCATCGATCTGACGGTGCAGCACTCGGCCTCCGTCGAGGAGAGCAGCTACCTGCGCGCCATCGCCCAGGGACGGGTGGTGGGCCAGCGCTGCCCTGAGACCGGCAAGGTCTACGTGCCGCCCCGGGGGGCGAGCCCCACCCACGGGGTGCCCACCGCCGAGGAGGTCGAGGTGGCGGACACCGGCACCGTGACCACCTTCTGCATCGTGAACGTGCCGTTCATCGGGCAGAAGATCAAGCCCCCCTACGTGGGCGCCTACATCCTGCTCGACGGCGCCGACATCCCGCTGCTGCACCTGGTGCTGGGCTGCGACCCGGCCGAGGTGCGCATGGGGATGCGGGTGAAGGCCGTGTGGAAGCCGCGGGACGAGTGGATCGCCTCGACGGGCAACATCGAGCACTTCGAGCCCTCGGGCGAGCCGGACGCCCCCTTCGAGTCCTACTCCGAACATCTGTGAACGGGGAGCACGCATGACGACCGCAACGACCGCGCGTCCGGGGCCGCTGACGCCGGAGACCGTCACCGACGACGACGTCGCCGTGGTGGGCTTCTGCCAGTCGCCCTCGGTGCGCCACAGCTACAGCACGACCAACGGCACCGAGATGCTCGTGCCGATCTTCCAGCAGCTCTACAAGAATCTGGGCATCACCCGACGCGACATCGGGTTCTGGTGCTCGGGCTCGTCGGACTACTTGTCCGGGCGCGCATTCTCGTTCATCTCGTCGGTGGACGCGATCGGCGCGGTGCCGCCCATCGACGAGTCGCATGTCGAGATGGACGGCGCCTGGGCGATGTACGAGGCGTACGTCAAGCTCAAGACCGGGGAGACGGACACGGCCCTGGCCTACGGGTTCGGCAAGTCCTCCGCGGGGGACCTGCGCCGCACCCTGGCGCTGCAGACCGACCCGTACACCGTCGCCCCGCTGTGGCCGGACTCGCTGGCCCTCGCCGGATTGCAGGCCCGCCTGGGGCTCGACGCGGGGTTGTGGGACGAGCGGGCGATGGCCGAAGTCGCCGCACGCTCCCGGCGCGACGCGGTGGGCAACCCCGCCGCGCAGTTCTCCGGGTACCGCGCGCCCGACGGCACGGTCTCCGACACCGTCACCGCCGACGACCTGCTGTCCCGGCCCGTGTACGCCGATCCCCTGCGCAAGCACGACTGCGCGCCGGTCACCGACGGCGCCGCCGCGATAGTGCTGGCCAGCGGCCGCCGCGCCTTCGAGCTCTGCGATTCGCCGGCGTGGATCACCGGATTCGACCACGTCATCGACTCCGCGGAGATCGGCGGGCGCGACCTGACGGCAGCACCGTCCGCCGCGACGGCGGGCCGGCGGGCCACCGGCGGCAGCCTGGAGGGCATCACGGTGGCCGAGCTGCACGCCCCGTTCACCCACCAGGAGCTGATCCTGCGCTCCGCGCTGGGCCTCGACGGCCGTGACGACGGTGCGGTGGCGATCAACCCCTCGGGCGGCCCGCTCACCGGCAACCCGATGTTCGCCGCCGGGCTGCAGCGCATCGGCCACGCCGCGCTGTCGGTGATCGACGGCGCCGCCGGACGCGCCCTGGGGCACGCCTCCAGCGGACCGCTGCTCCAGCAGAACCTCGTCTGCGTCCTCGACGGACGCCGCTGACCCCGCCCGGGAAGGACCCACACCATGAGCAAGAACCTCGCCGCGGTGCTCGGCACGGGGCAGACCAAGTACGTCGCCAAGCGTCACGACGTGACCATGGGCACGCTGTGCCGTGAGGCCATCGACCGCGCCCTCGAGGACGCGCACACCACGCTCGACGAGATCGACGCGATCGTCATCGGCAAGGCCCCCGACCTGTTCGAAGGCGTCATGATGCCGGAACTGGCCACCGCCGACGCCCTGGGCGCCGTGGGCAAGCCGCTGTTCCGCGTGCACACCGCCGGATCGGTCGGCGGGTCCACCGCCCTGGTCGGCGCCAAGACCGTGCAATCCGGGATCCACCGCAAGGTGCTGGTGGTCGCCTGGGAGAAGCAGTCCGAGTCCAACGCCATGTGGGCGCTGTCGATCCCGGTCCCCTTCAACAAGCCGGTGGGCGCCGGCGCCGGGGGGTACTTCGCCCCGCACGTGCGCGCCTACATCCGCGAGTCGGAGGCGCCCGAGCACGTCGGCGCCGTCGTCGCCGCCAAGGACCGCCGCAACGGCGCGCTCAACCCGCTGGCACACCTGCACCAGCCGGACATCACCGTCGAGTCCGTGCAGAAATCCCAGATGCTCTGGGACCCGATCCGCTACGACGAGACCTGCCCGTCTTCCGACGGCGCCTGCGCCATGGTGATCGGCGACGAGGACCACGCCGACGATGCCGTCGCCGCGGGCCGTCCGGTCGCGTGGATCCACGCGACGGCCATGCGCACCGAGCCGACCACGTTCGCCGGACGCAACCATGTGTCCCCGCAGGCCGGCCGTGACGCCGCCGCCGCGCTGTGGACGCAGGCGGGCATCACCGACCCGCTCGCCGAGATCGACGCCGCGGAGATCTACGTGCCGTTCTCCTGGTTCGAGCCGATGTGGCTGGAGAACCTCGGGTTCGCCGCACCCGGCCAGGGCTGGAAGCTCACCGAATCGGGCGCCACGGCCCTGGACGGCACGCTGCCCGTCAACGCGTCCGGCGGCGTGCTCTCGTCCAACCCGATCGGCGCCTCGGGCATGATCCGCTTCGCCGAGGCCGCCGTCCAGGTCACCGGCAAGGCGGGCGAGCACCAGGTCCAGGGCGCACGCAAGGCTCTCGGCCACGCCTACGGCGGGGGCTCGCAGTACTTCTCGATGTGGGTCGTGGGCGCCGACAAGCCCGACACGGCCGGAAAGGCGGACGCATGAGCTCCGACGACGCGGGCTCCGGCGAGGAGCACCCGGCGCGCGCCGCCGCACGGCGGTCGATGGCCGCCGTGCGCGCCAAGGACAAGAACGCCTGGCTGGCGCTGTTCGCCGAGGACGGCTGGGTGGAGGACCCGGTCGGGCCGTCAGGATTCGACCCCGAGGGCGCCGGCCATCACGGCGCGGAGGCCATCGCCCGGTTCTGGGACATGGCCATCGCCAAGACCGACGCGATCGAGTTCCTCATCGACGATTCCGTGGCGTGCGGCAACGAGGTGGCCAACATCGGGCGCATCCGCACCACGCTCGCGGGCACGGTCATCGACGCCGAGGGCGTGTTCATCTACCGCGTCGACGAGTCCGGGTCGCTGCTGTCGCTGCGGGCGTTCTGGGAGGTCGACCGCGCGATGGCCACCGCGCGCCCCGCGGAGTGATCGACCGCTGACCGCGGAGCCGGCGGCCCGGTCTCAGCCGTTCCGCCCGGGCGCCCCGACGGGCTCCGCGGCGGGCCGGTCCGGGCCGCCCAGCCAGCGTGGACGCACCACCCGGATCCGCAGCACGCGCTCCGTGGTGCGCGCCTCGTCCAGATCCTTCTGCCGGCCCGCGAGCAGCATCGGCAGCGTCACGATCCCCAGCACCCGCTGCGGCCGGGCCCGGTCGACCACCGGCATCGTCGTCACCCCGTGGTCGGCCATGCTCATCGCGGCCGAACGCAGCGTCTCCTCGGGGTGGGTGACGATCGGCTCCACCGCGAGGTCCGCGAGCAGCTCGTCCGATTCGCCCCGGTATGCGGCGGTCTCGAGCATGCCGGCGGTCACCACGCCCACAAGCCGGTCCCGGGGGTCCACCACCGGATAGAGCATCTGGCGGCGATCCGCACGCGTGGCGGGGTCGGTGCCGGAGATCGACCCGTAGGCGTCCTCCACCGTGATGTCGTGGGAGAACGTGACGATGGTGCTGTTCATGACCTCGCCGACGAACAGGATCTCGAGCGGATCCACATCGTATTCACGGGAGACGTGGAAGCCGCGCCGCGCGATCTTCTCGGTGAGCACCGAGCGCTTGAGCATCAGCACCGACACCGCATAGGCGGCCGTGGCCCCGATGATCAGCGGCAGCAGCGCGTCGAAACGGTGGGTGAGTTCGGCGGCGAACACCACCCCGGTGATCGGCGAGCGCATCACCCCGCCGAGCACGCCCGCCAGCGCCACCAGCGCCCAGAAGCCCGGGCCCACGTCCGGGAAGACCTGCGCCTCCAGCGCGCCGAGCGCACCGCCGATCATGAACATCGGCGCCAGCACGCCCCCCGAGGTGCCCGAGCCCAGCGAGAGCGACCAGATGAGCGTCTTGACGACGAGGATGCCCACCACCAGGCCCAGGCCGATGGACCCGTCCAGTTCCGCGCCGATCACGTCGTAGCCGACGCCCAGCGCCTGCGGCACGAACAGCCCGCCGATGCCGATGATCACGCCACCGATGGCCGGCCACCACATCCAGTGCACCGGCAGCTTGTGGAACAGGTCCTCCGAGGCGTAGACGAGCGTGGTGGCCACCACCGCGAGCAGCCCGGAGACCACGCCGGTGACCGCGCACAGCGCCCAGGCGGCGGCGCTCATGTGGAAGTCCCCCGTACTCGGGAACAGCGGCCCGGAGCCCAGGATGACGTGCCGCAGCAGCGTGGCGACGGTGACGGCGGCGACCACGGGGATGTAGCTGCGCGGGCGCCACTCGAACAGCAGCAGCTCCACCGCCAGCACCACCGCGGCGAAGGGCGTGTTGAACGTGGCGGCCATGCCGGCGGCGGAGCCCGCCACCAGCAATGTCTTGCGTTCGTCGGCGGTCAGGCGCAGGAACTGCGCCAGCAGCGAGCCGAGCGCGCCGCCGGTCATGATGATGGGCCCCTCGGCGCCGAACGGACCGCCGGACCCGATGGCCACGGCCGACGAGACGGGCTTGAGCACCGCCACCCGCGGTTTGATCTTGCTGCCGCCGAGCAGGATCGATTCGATGGCCTCCGGCATCCCGTGCCCGCGGATCTTCTCCGATCCGTACCGCGCCATCAGCCCCACGATGAGCCCGCCGATCACCGGGGCTCCGACGATGACGAACGGGCTGTGCGAACCGGCGCCGGGCGCCACCAGGTCCGTGGCCACCCGCTGGTAGAAGACGAGATTGGTGATCAGGCCGATCAGTTTGAGCAGAACCCATGCCGCACAGGCGCCCAGCACGCCCACCGGCACCGCCAGCGCCGTGATGAGCAGGATCCGCCGCTGCGCCGTGAAATCCGCGAGATGTCGCATATCGCGCGGCGGGTGCCCCCGGCCTGTCACACTACCTCCAGCCTCCGCGCGGCGATCGGCACGGAATCGGGTCTACGGACGGGAGAATCCTATTCCTGCCATTGCCGGCGCCCTGCGGTAGCCCCGCCCGGGGGCATCATCGTGCGGTGAGGAACGGCACGACGGCGGCCTCGAACCGGGCTCGGCGGTCGCGGTGGATGCTGTGCCCGCACGGCACCCCCTGCACGGTCATCTGCGGAACCGACCGCTGCATCTCGGCGAGCAGCCGCGGGTCCACCATGCTGCCGTGGCGGGTGCCGCGCAGGAACAGCACCGGCACCGTGATGCGGGGAAGCGCCGTCCACCAGCTTCCCCGGGGCGAACGGAACTGCCGCAAGGCCGGTTCGGTCAGTCCCCGGTCGAAGGCGAGCACTCCGCGCGGGCTGCGGATCATGCTGCCCAGGGCATGCCAGATCTCCGCCGGTGTGGGCCGATGCGCGGGGACCTCCGGCACCGGGTCGTCCGCCCGCAGCGGCAACGGCATCTCCTCGAGCACCAGCCTGCGCACCAGGTCCGGGCGCCGCTGCGCGACGAGGGTGGAGGTCAGTGCACCCAGCGAATGCCCCACCAGGTCGACACGGTCCAGGCCCGCGTGCTCGCACACCCCGATCACATCCTGCGCGATCTCGTCGAACCTGTACGACGATGCGCGCCCGCTGCGGCCGTGCCCGCGCAGGTCGACGGTCACCACGTCGCGTCCGGCAGCGCGCACCGTGCGGGCGACGGCGTCCCAGGTGCGCCCGTCGCCGCCCATGCCGTGCAGGAACAGGACCGGCGCACCGCCGCCGCCGGCCCGCGGACGCCCGGGGGACGCTGCGGCGCGACGGTACGCGATGGGCACGCCGTTCGGCTGCGCGGTGACGACCGGGCTCATGCGGGGTGCGCGAATCCCGGCTGCGCGAATCCTGGCTGCACCGAACCGGACTGTGCGGAACCGGACTGTTCCGTGGGGTGGGCGTATCCGGCGCGGGGTGCGCGCTCCGGCACCGCACCCATGCGGTGCCGACCGCGCCGGCGCGCTGCACGGCCCGCCGCGCGCACGTCCTGCAGCGCCGTGCGCAGGCCGCGGCGGCGACCGGTCAGCGGATTGACGGTGGTGACCGTGGGTGCGGTGAAGCGCCGCTCCGATCCGGTCTCCGGAGCGTCGTCGGAGGTCGCCCTCAGGTACCGGTCCGGCAGCGACAGCTTGACGATGGTCCGCAGCGTGAGCAGGTACTGGCGGGCCAACCGCCCGGTGGTGTACGGCAGGTCGTACTTATCGCACACCGCGCGCACCCGCTCTGCGATCTCAGCGTAGCGGTTGCTGGGCAGGTCCGGATACAGGTGGTGCTCGATCTGATAGCACAGGTTGCCGGACATGAACGCCAGCGCCGGACCGGCGTCGAAGTTCGCGGTGCCCAGCATCTGGCGCAGATACCATTCGCCGCGCGTTTCGTCGGCGATGTCGTCGGGCAGGAATTTCTCCGCGCCGTCCGGGAAGTGGCCGCAGAAGATCACCAGGTACGCCCAGAGGTTGCGCAGCACGTTGGCGACCGCGTCGGCGGCGAGCGTCCGCCGCCAGCGCGGGCCGCTCATCGCGGGCAGCAGCACGTAGTCCTTGACCACCTGGCGCCGGATCTTGCGGCCGAACTCGCGCAGTTGCTCCTGGGTGTGCGCACGCTCCTCGGGGGTGCCGCGCAACTTGCCCAGTTTGATGTCGTGCAGGCCGATCCCCCACTCGAACGCGATCGCGAGCAGCAGGTTCTGCACCGGCTGGATCAGGTAGAGCGGCTTCCACGGCTGGTCGCGCGAGACCCGCATGATGCCGAAGCCGATGTCGTCGTCCATGCCCAGGACGTTGGTGTACTTATGGTGCAGGTAGTTGTGGTAGTGCTTCCACTGCGACGACACGCAGGCCATGTCCCATTCCCAGGTGGCGGAATGGATCTCCGGCTCATTCATCCAGTCCCACTGGCCGTGGCTGACGTTGTGGCCCAGCTCCATGTTCTCGATGCTCTTGGCGACTCCGAGGCCCAGCACGCCCAGCGACAGCGCGGTGCGTGTGCGCGCGCCGACGATCACCGCCCGCGACGCGACCTCCAGCACCCGCTGGGCGACGATGGTGCGGCGCACGTACCGTGCGTCCCGCGGCCCACGTGAGCGCTCAACGTCCTCGCGGATGCGGTCCAGTTCGCGGCGCAGGTTCTCGATGTCCTCCGGGGACAGGTGCGCGTAGACCCCGACGTCTGTGATCGCCATGCTGGTCACCTGCAACTCTCGTATCGGGGCGGCTCGCCCCCGGTGCCTCCCGCCCCGCACCGGGAACGATCCGCCGCCCGGGTCTGCACGCCCCGGCCGCTTCCGGCCCCGCGGCACCCACCCCCACTGCGGCTCCGGGCCGGCCGCCTCCGACGGTGCACGGGCCGCGCCGCCGTCAGAGGTCGAGCGTGCAGTCGCCGGCCGCGGTGCTGATGCACGTCTGGATCCGGCTCCCTTCCTCATGCACCTTACCGTTGCGTAGATCCCGCACGGCACCCGCCTCGAGCGGCACCACGCAGGTCTGGCAGATGCCCATGCGGCAGCCGAACGGCATCTGCACGCCCGACTTCTCGCCCGCCTCCAGGAGGGTCGTCGCACCGTCGATGGCGAGCGCACGTCCCGAGCGGGCGAAGGTGACCGTGCCGCCGTCCCCGTCCTGCCCGGTGCGGTCGACGGCGAAACGCTCCAGGTGCAGGTTCCCGGCCAGCCCGGCGGCGGTCCACTTCTCCTCGGCGTCCGCGAGCATGCCCGCCGGACCGCACGCCCACACCTGCCGTTCGCGCCAGTCCGGGCAGAGTCCGTCGAGCGCGTCCAGGTCGAACTTCCCCATCGTCCGGGTCAGCTGCAGGTGCAGGCGCAGCCCCTCGTGCGTCGCGGCCAGCGACTCGAGCTCGCCCCGGAACATGACCGAATTCCCGGTGGGCGCGGAGTGGACGTGGACGATGTCCGGCACGCGGCCGCGCCGGTCCATCGTGCGCAGCATCGACATGATCGGGGTGATGCCGCTGCCCGCGGTGAGGAACAGCATCGTGTCCGGCAGCGGCTCCGGCAGGGCGAAGTTGCCCTGCGGCGCGGCCAGCCGCACCACCGTGCCGGGTTCGACGCCGCCGACGATGTGCGAGGACAGGAAGCCCTCCGGCATGGCCTTGACGGTGATGGTGATGAGCTTCTCCCCGCGGATCGGGCTGGAGGTCAGCGAGTAGGACCGCCAGTGCCAGCGCCCGTCGACCAGCAGGCCGATGCCGATGTACTGGCCGGGGCTGTAGTCGAAGTGGAACCCCCATCCGGGCCGGATCACGAGCGTGGCCGAGTCGGCGGTCTCCGGGCGCACCTCGACGATGCGGCCCCGCAGCTCGCGGGCCGACCACAGGGGGTTGACCAGGTGCAGGTAGTCGTCCGGCAGCAGCGGGGTGGTGACACGCGCGACGGCGCCGCGCAGCATGTTCCGCCGCTCGGACCCCGTGGTCGCCACGCCCTTGGCCGGCTCTTCGAGCCACTGCCGCACCTGCGCGACCTTGTGTCCCAGGTCGAATCCCACAGCCGTCCCCTCGTCCGCCGATCACATAACCTACGGTTCCGTAGGTTACCGCATGGCGGGGCGCCGCGGAACGTGTCCGCCGTCATAGCGGTGCGCCCGCCGACGACGGTCCCGCGTCACATCAGTTCGAGCAGGAACGGCAGCTCCTGGGTGGCGTACCAGGCGAGCTGGTGGTCCTCCGCGTCGCCCAGGACGAACTCGGCGTCCTCGTCCCCCAGATCGGCCGCGTCGACCACCTCGGCGGCGCGGCGGATATCCTCCTCCGCGTCCTCCAGGTCCACGTGCACGGACGCGACCTGCTTGAGCGTGACGGGTTCCTGCACCCGCAGCACCGCGGCGTCGAGGTCGGGACGGTGCTCGGCCCCGCTGACGTCCGCGCTCACCACGACACGGCGCATGCGCGCGCCCGGGTGGGCGGACAGCAGCCGCAGGGAGGCCCGCGCCGCCTCCCCCATCGCCACCTCGGCCAGTTCGTCGTCTCCGTCCGCCGTGTACTCCTCCCGCAGCGCCGGGGTCACGGAGAACACGGTCCCGCTCAGGGGCATGAACAGCCTGTCGCGGGAGAGCTCCTCGAGCATCGGCACGGTCATCGGGACGAACACCCTCATG
>CAYVJJ010000061.1:0-12130 GCA_964451655.1 uncultured Mycobacteriaceae bacterium
TCCCGTCCGCGATCTGTCCCGTCCGCGATCAATCCCGCGGACGGCAGGCGACCCCGCCGACGGCAACGGTAGCGTTTCCGGGGGACGGGCGCCCGCGGTGCGGCCCCCGCCGTTCGGCGGCGCCGTGCCGCCCCGCGCCGTCCGTCACGTCCTCCCGCACCGCAAGGAGACGGCACATGACCGCACCGGCGCGCATCACCGCGCACGCCATGATCGACCACGTCGCCGACCCCGGTTCGTACCGATCCTGGGACGTGCCGCCGGTGCGCACCGCACGCAGCGACGCCTACGAGGACTCGCTGCGCCGGGCACGCGAGCGCACCGGGACCGACGAGTCCGTACTCACCGGCGAGGCGACCGTGGACGGGCGCCGGGTGGCGATGGTGGCCTGCGAGTTCGGGTTCCTCGGCGGCTCGATCGGAGTGGCCGCCGCCGAACGGATCACCTCCGCCGTCGAGAGGGCCACCGCCGAAGGGCTCCCCGTGATCGCCTCGCCCACCTCCGGCGGCACCCGCATGCAGGAGGGCACCGTGGCGTTTCTGCAGATGGTCAAGATCGCGGCGGCCGTGCAGATCCACAAGGAGGCGCACCTGCCGTACCTGGTGTATCTGCGGAATCCGACGACGGGCGGCGTCTTCGCGTCGTGGGGCTCGCTCGGGCACATCACCCTGGCCCAGCCCGGGGCCCTCATCGGATTCCTGGGGCCCCGGGTGTACGCCGCGCTGTACGGCGAGGACTTCCCCGCGGGCGTGCAGACGGCCGAGAACCTGTTCCGCAACGGCATCGTCGACGGCGTCCTGGCGCCCGAGGGGCTGCGCCCCGTGCTGTCGCGGGCGCTGCGGGTGCTCACCGGGGTCCCGGACGCCCCGGGCGGACCCGGACGCCCCGGTGGGCGCGGCGGCGCGGGCGTGGTCTCCGGCCCCCGGGATGTCCCCGACGTCCCGGCATGGCAGTCGGTCATGCTCTCCCGGCACAGGGACCGTCCGGGGATCCGGGCGCTGCTGGAGCACTCGGCGAGCGACCTGGTGCCTCTCAGCGGCACCGGCCAGGGCGAGGTGGAGAGCGCGATGGTGCTGGCGCTGGCCCGGGTGCACGGGGTGCCCGCCGTCGTCCTGGGGCAGGACCGCGTCGCGGAGACGCCCACCTCGCCGCTCGGCCCCGGCGCGCTCCGGGAGGCGCGCCGGGCGATGCGGCTGGCCGAACAGTTGCGGCTGCCGCTGGTGCTGGTGATCGACACCGTCGGCGCCGCGCTGTCGGTGGCGGCGGAGGAGCGGGGACTGGCACCGGAGATCGCGCGCTGCGTCGCCGATCTGGTCACGCTGGACACCCCCACCGTCTCGCTCCTGCTGGGGCAGGGCAGCGGCGGCGGGGCGCTGGCGCTGCTGCCCGCCGACAGGGTGCTGGCGGCGCAGCACGGCTGGCTCGCTCCGCTGCCGCCGGAGGGGGCCAGCGCCATCGTCCACCGCGACACGGAGCACGCTCCGGACATGGCACGCGATCAGGGCGTGCGCTCGCGGGATCTGCTGCGCGACGGGATCGTCGACGCCGTCGTCCTCGAAGACACGGTCGTCCTCGAAGACACGGCCGTGGACCAGGCCGTGGACGGGACCGCGGGTTCGGACGGGCCGGCGTCCGCCGCCGATCCCGCCGCGTTCACTGCTCGGGCGGGCGCCGCGGTCGCGGATGCACTGCGCGCGCTGGCGCGGCTGTCGCCGGGCGAACGCCGGACGAGGCGCCTGGACCGCTACCGCCGTCTCGGGCTTCCGGACTGACCGGCCGACGCAGCAGCCACGACCGCCGGGCCGATGGTCGTCCCCCTTGATCGGGGGTGAGCGGTCCCCGCCCGCGCCCGGCCGCTGACATTGTGACCGTCGGCACAATACGGTGGAGGCGGCCGGGGTTCCCCGGCCTACGGGATCGGATCACACGAGCGAGGTGGGAGATGTCCACGAGCGGGCAGGACGGTGCCGGCGTGCACACCGGCGCCTACGCGCAGGCGTACCGGGAGTCGATCGACGAGCCGGACCGGTTCTGGCTTCGGGCCGCGGAGGCCCTCGACTGGGCGCAGGCCCCCACCCGCGCGCTGGACCCGGAGTCCGAGTCCGGCCGCTGGTTCCCCGACGGCCGGCTCAACACGTGCGCCAACGCGCTCGACCGGCACGTCGCAGCCGGCAACGGCGACCGTGCGGCGCTCGTGTACGACTCGGCCATGCTGGGCACCCGGCGCACCTACACCTATGCGGAGCTGCGCGACGAGGTCGCGCATTTCGCCGGCGTGCTGTCCGCGCAGGGCATCTCCCGCGGCGACAGGGTGGTCGTCTACATGCCGATGATCCCGGAGGCCGCCGTCGCAATGCTCGCGTGTGCGCGCCTGGGCGCGGTGCATTCGGTGGTGTTCGGCGGCTTCGCCGCGAAGGAGTTGGCGAGCCGCATCGAAGACGCCGCCCCCAAGGCCCTGGTGACCGCGTCCGGCGGGATCGAGCCCGCGCGCCCGGTCCCCTACCTGCCGATGGTGCGGCAGGCGCTGGAGATGGTGGAGTCCGCGCCGCAGACGGTCATCGTCAAGGACCGGGATCAGGTGGCGGGCTCGGCGATGGACCATCCGGGCTGGCTGGACTGGGACACGCTCATGGCGGACGCGGAGCCCGCCGACCCGGTTCCGGTGGCCGCGACGGACCCGCTCTACGTGCTCTACACCTCGGGCACCACCGGCCGGCCCAAAGGGGTGGTGCGCGACAACGGCGGCTACGCCGTGGCGCTGACCTGGTCGATGTCCCACGTCTTCGACATCCACGCCGGAGACGTGTGGTGGTGCGCCTCCGACGTCGGCTGGGTCGTCGGGCACTCCTACATCGTCTACGCACCGCTGCTCGCCGGGGCCACCTCGGTGCTCTACGAGGGCAAACCGGTGGGCACGCCCGACGCCGGGGCGTTCTGGCGGGTCATCGCCGAACACGGCGTCAAGGCCCTGTTCACCGCGCCGACGGCCGTGCGCGCGATCCGCAAGGCCGACCCGGACTCGGCCCTGATGGCGCCGCATGACCTCGCGTCGCTGCAGCACCTGTTCACCGCCGGGGAGCGGCTGGACCCGGACACCTTCGAGTGGGCCGGCTCCGCCCTGGGTGTGCCGGTGGTGGACAACTGGTGGCAGACCGAGACCGGCTGGCCCATCACCGCCAACCTCACCGGGCTCGAGCCGATGCCCATCAAGCCCGGCTCGTCGACCGTCCCTGTGCCCGGGTACCGGGTGGAGATCCTCGACGACAAAGGCGCGCCGGTGCCCGCCGGCACCGAAGGCAACATCGGCATCCGGCTGCCGCTGCCGCCCGGCACGCTCACCGGACTGTGGGGCGACCCGGAGCGGTTCCGCGCCTCGTACCTGTCCGCGTTCCCCGGCTATTACGCCACCGGAGACTCCGGCTACATCGACGAGGACGGGTACGTGTTCGTCCTGGGCCGGTCCGACGACGTGATCAACGTGGCCGGTCACCGGCTGTCCACCGGCGGTATGGAGGCCGTGGTGGCCGCGCATCCGGACGTGGCCGAGTGCGCGGTGATCGGCATCCACGACGACCTCAAGGGCCAGAGGCCCAGCGGGTATGTGGTGTTGAAGGCGGGCTCCACCATCGACGCGGACGCTCTGCGTGAGCAGCTGGTGGCGCTGGTGCGCGACGAGATCGGCGCGGTGGCCTCGTTCCGGGACGTCACCGTGGTCGAGGGACTGCCCAAGACCCGCTCCGGCAAGATCCTGCGCAAGACGATGCGGCAGATCGTCGACGGCCAGGAGGTGCTGGTGCCCTCCACCATCGAGGACATGGCGGTGCTCGAGGCGCTGGAAAAGCAGCTCAAGGGGTGATGGATGCGGCCGGGGCCGTTTCAGCGCACGGCGGAGACCGCGTCCCGACCGTCCGCCGGCCCCGGCGCCGCTCCGGCACCGTGCAGTCCCCCCATCCCGGAGGTTCCGGTGCCGCTCCCCTGCTCCTCGCCGACCACCGACCCGAGCATCACCATCACGAACAGCGCCACCGCCACGGCGATCGCCGCCTTCACGCCCCGGCGCACGGGCGGCACCGGCGCGACGGGCGGCGGCGGGGCCATGGCCGCGCCGATGTCGCCGGACAGGTAGGCGCGGTGGCCCGCGTCGGCCCGCGCCGCCATCGCCTGCTGCCGAGCGCGGACCCGCCGGGCCCGCATCCGCAACGGGGTCGCGGCCGCATACCACCCGAGTGCCGCCGCGACGATCAACGCGAAGACCGCCGCCCCGACCTCCCCCTCCACCACCAGGCCGACCGTCGCCCACACGAACACGGCCGCGAAGAAACCCGCGACCACCCGCAGATAGGGATGCGGCACCCGCGCCTGCACATCCATTGCACTTCCCGCCTGTCCCTCGCTGCGCCGCTCCGCGCTCACGCACAGACGGCACTCCCGCACCGGCGGCCGACGCGACCGCCTTCACGTCTTGAGTATTGCAGCAGGCACCGACACCCGGACGCCCGATCGCCGCCCCCAGACTGCGGACAGGCACGGGGCGAGCGGACGGTGAATTCTCCGAGCGCTCTCCGCACGTGTCTCGACGGCGCCCGAAGCGGCTCTAGCGTCACCGGTGGCTCCCCGCCCGGGGTGCCACCGGAATGAAAGGAACCCCATGTCGCACAGTCGTCGTCGCAGTGCACACCGCCTGCGGAAACCGGTCCGCGGCGCCGCCGTGCTCGCGTTCTCGATCGCCGCCGGACCCCTCGCGGCGGCCGGGGCGCAGGCCTCCCCCGCCCAACCGCCGGGGCCGTTCGGCCCAGTCTCCGCCGGTTCGCTCGACGCCGGGTCACTCGACGCCGGGTCACTCGCCGCCGGGTCACTCGCCGCCGGACCCGACGACGGCGCGGCCGCGAACCTTCCGGACGGTTTCGACCTGCAGGCCCACCGGGGCGGCCTCGGCGAGACCACCGAGGAGTCCCGCCGGGCATTCGAGAAGGCGATCGGGCTCGGTGTCACCACCCTGGAGCTCGACATCGGCCTCAGCGCGGACGGAGTGCCGGTGGTGTGGCACGACCCGGTCATCTCCGCGTCGAAGTGCCGCGACACCGCGCCCGTCGCGGAGGGCGACCCGATGTTCCCCTACGTCGGCGACGCCGTCCACGCTCTCACGTGGGACCAGCTGCAGACCCTCGCCTGCGACGTCCCGCAGCCGAACCACCCGGACGCAGAGGTGATCGAGGGCAACGAGCTCATCGCGCTGCGGGACGTGTTCGCAGTCGCCGCCGAGCGGAACGCGGACGTGCACTTCAACATCGAGACCAAGATCGAGGCGGACGAACCCGGCCTGACCGCCGAGCCGCAGGAGTTCGTCGACGCCATCCTCGCCGACGTCCGTGAGGCCGGCGTCACCGGCAAGGTCATGATCCAGAGCTTCGACTGGCGATCGCTGCCGCTGGTGCGCGCAGCCGAACCGTCGATCCCGCTGGTCATGCTGTGGAATGACTCCAACTGGCATCCCGGCTCGGGGTGGACCGGACCGGTCGACTACGACACGGTGGGCGGCGACATCCTCGCCGCCGCCGACCGGATCGGCGCAGAAGTACTGTCCCCCTCGCACACGCTCGTCAACGCCGATCTGATAAGCGGTGCGCACGACGCCGGGTACCGCGTGGTGCCGTGGACCGTCGACGAGGCCGGCCGCATGAACGAGCTGATCGATCTCGGCGTCGACGGCCTCATCACGAACTACCCCACCCGTCTGCGCACCGTCATGGCCGAGCGCGGGATGGAGCTGCCGCAGGCCTTCCCCGCGAGCTGACCCGCACGACCGGTGTGCGCGGATCGATGTTGCGATGACCGGTTGAGTTTGAGAACACTTCGCTGCCGGTTCGCGCACACCGGTCAGTGGGCGGGGCGGGCGTCCTGAATCTCCTCGACCGCCTTCTTGTAAGTGTCGATGCGGTGTTGTCGGCGCCGCATACGCTCCGCCTCGTCGGGATGCCAGAGTGCTTGCCGGCTCGGATGATATGTCTCCAATACCGTGAGTCCCCGACGCCGCGCCACGCCGGGGTCCAGCTTCTCCACCCGTCGCCAGCAGTCCTTCGCATTGCCTCCCTGCAGAAGCACTACGCGCAAGGAAGGCAGCCTGCCGATGAGTTCCCGGAGAATCTCAGCGCCCGCGTTCTTGTCGACGGCCTTGAGCGGCGCGCCTCCCGTGTACCAAGGGTAGGCGTTCCACGGAAGCACATCGTGCGCCGCAAGATCGACTTCAGCGAAGCCCTTCACCTGGCTTTCGGCTGTCTGATCATCGTTCTCGATGCACAGGAATCCTGAACCGACACCGTCTCGTGTCGCGGGCCCGGGGTCGCTGAGGACACTGAGGACCTTGGCGTCGGTACCCGCATGGAGTGGGGCGACGTGCGGCATCCACCCGCGGCCGTCACGATGCCGCAACTCGTCGATCCAGCAATTGATCTGACCGACAGCGCCGTCGTACTTCTGCTTTTGTTGTCGCGCTGCAAAAGCCGGATCGGCCATACGCCGGCCCACTGGGCGAGTGCCCCGCAGTCCGGACCCTTCGAACGAATTCTCGCGGTCCCGTGTCCGGCGGGCTCGGCTTCGCACCGGAAGTCGGCGGCCCGACGCCGCGACGACTCGGCCGACCTTCGACTTCACCGCATCCGACACCGCGCGACGATTCAATCGCATCCGAGACAATTACCCCATCTTCCTTTTACCCGTATGGCCGACGCCGCGCTGGCGCGAGTCTCAAAATCATGCCATTCGGTAGCCACATCATCCACCTTTGACCGCGGCCTCGCCCACGGCCGTTTCTGTGCACTGAAGGCACCAAGGCGATCATCCTCGAAACCGAGAGCGCATTGCACCAGAATTTCCCGGAATCAGAATTCCGACCAGATCCACGTCCAGAGCGAACCGCACCACGCTTGATCCGTCGGTAGCGCCCGATGAGTCCATCCCTAACCGTTTCCGGCACTGGTCCCAGGCGCCCGGGGTCGGACGCCGGATCTCGCTCCATACGAACTCCGACCCTCCCGAAACGGATCGGAACCGCTTCGAACTTAACGAACTCATGTTCGACATCGTGGTGACCGCCCATCTGACCTGACAGGACCCCCGTGCTGACCGATGGGCGGGGCGGGGCGGGAGGGGGCGGGACGGGGCACGGAAGGACGAGACCGACAAACGGGCCGGCGGGCGGGATGTGGGATCCCGCCCGCCGGCCCGCGCCTGCCGAGGGCTGTCAGGCCTGCACGTCGATCTCGGGCCGCCCGTCCGGGACGGTGATCGTCGCCCGGGTGCGCAGTGCGTGCCCGGGCTCGGTGACCTTGTCGGTGACCCGGATCTTCGCCTGCCAGTGGTCCGGCCGAAGTTCGCACAGCACGTACCCGCGCTGGGCGTTGCCGAACTTCATGGCCGGGTTGTTCCTCATGAACTCCTGGTTGGCCGCGTCGTTGTCCTCGCCGTCCTTGCCGGAGGCGATCGAGGTGCCGGCGATCTCCACCCCGACGGCCGGGGAGGAGTCGTCGCGGTAGTCGCGCCGCAGTTCGGAGACGGTGTTGCGGTGGATGTCGCCGACGATGGAGACCAGGTTGCGCACGCCCCGGTCCCGGGCGCCGTCGAGGATGCGGTGCCGGGAGGCCTCGTAGCCGCTCCACCCGTCCATGCTCACGGTGCGTGTGCCGTTCTTCATGCGCGGCAGATCGGTGATCACGGTCTGGTGGGCCAGGAAGTTCCAGCGGGCGGTGGAGGCCGCGAGCCCGTCGAGGATCCACTGCTCCTGCTCGCCGCCGGTGATGGTGCGCTGCGGGTCGGCGGTGACCGCGTCCTGGGCGTGCTGCCCGTCCCCGTGCGCCTGGTCGCTGCGGTACTGGCGGGTGTCCAGCACCGAGAACGACGCGAGGTCCCCGTATGTGTAGCGGCGGTAGATGCGCATGTCCGGTCCGGTCGGCGGTGCGACGCGGGTGGGGGTGTGCTCCCACCACGCGCGGAACGCCTGCGCCCGGCGCTGCAGGAATTCGCGCGGGTCGGCGCCCTCGTCCTGCGAGATCTGCGACGCCCAGTTGTTGTCCACCTCGTGGTCGTCCATCGTGTGGATCCACGGCGCCGCCCTGTGGGCCCGCTGCAGATCCGGGTCGCTCTTGAACAGCCCGTACCGCAGGCGGTAGTCCTGCAGTTCGACCGTTTCGCGGCGCACCTCCGCGCTGAGCCCGTCGATGGGGCGCACGGAATCCTCCGGCAGGTCGTATTCGTAGATGTAGTCGCCCATGTGCAGCACCACGTCCAGGTCCTGATCCGCCAGGTCCGCGAAGGCCGAGTAGTACCCCTGATACCAGGCCTGGCAGGAGGCCCACGCGAAGGACAGCGTGTCCAGCCCCGCCCCGGGCGCCGGCGCCGTCTTGGTGCGTCCCGCCGGGGAGATCTGCCCCAGCGCGCGGAACCTGTAGAAGTACCGGCGCCAGGGCTCGAGTCCCCGCACGTCCACGTGGACCGCGTGCGCGAAGTCGGGCAGCGCCACCTCGCTGCCGCGCGCGACGATGTCCCGGAAGCGCTCGTCGCGGGCCACCTCCCAGTCGACGGGAACCGGCACCGGAGGCACTCCGCCGCCCGGCACCAGGGGATCGGTGACCACGCGGGTCCAGAGAACCACCGAGTCCGGCAGCGGATCGCCCGACGCGACACCCAACGCGAACGGGTCGCCGCCGGACGAACCCAGGCTTCCGGCGCCTCCGAGCGAGCCGGTCGCAGGCGCGGCCTCGGCCCGGGGGCCGGAGAGCATCGCCGGGGTGAAGGCGGCCGCCCCCACCATCGCGCTCCACGTGAGGAAGCTGCGACGCGTGGTGCCGCCGGAGACGGAGATGTCGGTCAGGGAGATGTCAGGTCGGCTCATGGTCCCCGAGTCAAGACGCCGCATATGGCCCGTCCGCTACCCGTGATCCACCGGCGTGCGAAGAACCGGTGAACTCTCCTCCCACCGGGCCGCGCGGTCACCGCCGGCGGCCGGCTCCACGTCCGCACTCCGCCGGACTCCCCCGATCGGGGGTGGGGTGCACGCGGCGCAGCGGAGGACGCCGGGTCGATCCGATCACCGATGCGGCACCATCGAGGCCGGTCCGCGCGCCCGTGGGACCAGGCACAACCGGACGATCGTGTCCACGGCCATTTCAGTTCCCGCATCATCGTGTCGCTAATTGCCCTACTGTGAGTTCGCCGGTGCGGGCTCGGACTGCACCGTGACGCGACCGCACCGAGCGACAGCAGCACCGGGCGCCAGAGCACGGACCACTGCGGGAAAGGACCACGCCAGGTGAGCGCGACCACCATGGAGGCCGACGACCGGACACCCGTCGACGAGACACCCGACGGCCCACGCACCAACTGGCGGGTGTTCGTCCCCGCCGCCGTGTTCACGCTGGCCATCACGATCTGGGCGCTCATCTCCCCCGAGAACGCCGAGAGCGCGCTGGGCTCCGCGGTGACGTGGACGTCGGACTGGTTCGGATGGTTCTATGTCGGCCTCGTCGCGATCGTCCTGGTGTTCGTGGTCTACCTGGCGGTCTCGCGCTACGGCACCATCAAGCTGGGGCCCGAGCACTCGCAGCCGGAGTTCGGCCTCATGTCCTGGGCGTCGATGCTGTTCGCGGCCGGCATCAGCACGGACTTGATGTATTTCGCGGTCTCGGAACCGGTCACCCAGTATCTGCAGCCGCCGAGCACGGAGCCGGAGACCGTCGACGCCGCCCGCGAGGGTGTGGCGTGGACGCTGTTCCACTACGGGATCAGCGGCTGGGGGCTCTACGCGCTGATGGGCATCGCCCTGGCCTACTTCGCATACCGCAAGAACATGCCGCTGGCCATCCGCTCCGCACTGGCGCCGGTGTTCGGCAAACGCGTCAAGGGCGGGCTCGGCGACACGGTGGACTTCGCCGCACTCCTCGGCACGATCTTCGGCGTCGCCACCTCTCTGGGCATCGGCGTCGTGATGATCAACGTGGGGCTCAACATGGTGTTCGGCCTGCCGGTGGGCACCGCCGTGCAGATCGCCGTCGTCGTGGTGGGCGTCGGGGTGGCCACGCTCTCGGCCACCTCCGGCGTGGACAAGGGCATCAAGATGCTCTCGCTGCTCAACGTGTTCCTGGCGTTCGCGCTGAGCATCTGGGTGCTGGTGATGGGCAAGACCCAGTTCCTTCTCGACGGCCTGGTGCTCAACATCAGCGACTTCTTCCGGCTGTTCCCGAACATGGTGGGCCAGACGTTCGCCTTCGAGGACACCGGCACGTGGATGACCGATTGGACGCTGTTCTTCTGGGCCTGGTGGATCGCGTGGGCGTCGTTCGTCGGACTGTTCCTGGCGCGCATCTCGCGCGGGCGCACCATCCGGCAGTTCGTCCTGGGCACGCTCACCATCCCGTTCATGTACATCCTCATGTGGGCCTCGATCTACGGGAACTCGGCGCTGGATCTGGTGCGCAGCGGCGATGAGGACTTCGGGGAGAAGGCGGTCCTCGAGCCGGAGGGCGCCTTCTACGACCTGCTGGCCCAGTACCCGTGGTTCGTCGCCATCGCCTGCGTGGCCACCCTCACCGCGCTGCTGTTCTACGTGACGTCCGCGGACTCGGCGGCGCTGGTGATGGCCAACCTGTCCTCGCACCTGCCCACCCCGCAGCACGACGGCCATCCGGGCCTGCGCATCTTCTGGGCGCTGGCCACCGGCGCGCTGACCATCGCCATGCTCATCGTCGGCGGCGTCGGCGCGTTGCAGAACGCGGCGGTGATCATGGGCCTGCCGTTCGCGTTCGTCGTCGCCCTGGTGATGGTGGGCCTGTACCGGTCGCTGCGCGTGGAGTCCTACCGCGTCGAGAGCGCACGCCAGGGTCTGCAGAGCTCGCTGTCCGGCCGCACCCGCGGGGACCGGGGCACGCCGCGCTCGTGGCACAACCGACTGAGCCGCGTCCTCAGCTTCCCCAGCGAGGAACGCGCCGTCGAGTTCGAACGGTCGGTGCTGCTGCCGAGCCTGCAGGAGGTGGTCGAGGAGCTGCACAGCCGCGGTATCGACGCGTCCTGCGGCCCCGTCGCCTCAACCGGTGAGCCGGTCGCCTCCGACGCCGACGCGTCCGATCCGGATCTGCTGCAGCTGGAGATCGGCGGCAACGGCCCCGCCCCCTTCCACTATCAGGTGTGGCGCCGGAAGGTGGCCGTGCCGTCGTTCGGGATGAGCCTGCCGCGCGGCGAGGACGAATACGTCCGCATGGAGGTCTATCTCGACGGCGGCACCGGCCAGGGCTACGACATCATGGGGTACACGAAGGACCAGATCATCGAGGACGTCCTCGACCAGTACGAACGGCACCTCGGATTCCTGCAGATCCAGGAGAACAGCGCCGGAGTGTAGGGCGGTCGTCCGCGGCGCAGAACGCCGTCCGGGACCCCGAGTCACAGAGGAGGACCACACGATGACAACGACACTCTTCATCGACGGCCGGTGGACCGCCGCGTCGGACGGGGGCACCCGGCTCATCCGCTGCCCCGCGGACGGCAGCGACGTGGCGACGGTGAGCGAGGCGACGCGCGAGGACACCGTCGCCGCCATCGCCGCCGCGCGCCGGGCGTTCGACGGCGGCGAATGGAGCGCGACCCCCGCCGCCGAGCGCGGTGCCCTGCTGCTCAAGGCCGCCGACGCGATCCAGGCCCGCAAGGCCGAGTTCGCCCGCGCCGAATCGCTCGACACCGGCAAGCGCCTGGTGGAGAGCGAGATCGACATGGACGACATCACCGCGTGCTTCCGCTACTTCGGCACGCTCGCCGGCCACGACGCGGGCAGGGTGGTGGATCCGGGGATGCCCGACGTGGCCAGCCGGATCGTGCACGAGCCTGTCGGCGTGTGCGGGATGATCACGCCCTGGAACTATCCGCTGCTGCAGGTCTCCTGGAAGGTGGCGCCAGCGCTGGCCGCCGGCAACACCTTCGTGCTCAAGCCCAGCGAACTCACCCCGCACACTGCGATCCTGCTGATGGACGTGCTCGACGGGCTCGGCCTTCCCGCGGGGGTGGGGAATCTCGTGCTCGGCGCCGGCGCCACCGCGGGCGCGCCGCTGTCCGAGCACCCCGACGTCGACCTCGTCTCGTTCACCGG
>CAYVJJ010000062.1:0-12077 GCA_964451655.1 uncultured Mycobacteriaceae bacterium
CGGTGATCACCGGGATCACGCCGGAGATGGACCTGTACCGCCAGGAGGTCTTCGGTCCGGTCGCCTCGCTGTACCGGGTGGCGGACATCGACGAGGCGATCGAGCTCGCCAACGCCACGGACTTCGGCCTCGGGTCCAACGCCTGGACGGAGGACGAGGCCGAGCGGGAACGGTTCATCCGGGATCTGGAGGCGGGCGCCGTCTTCATCAACGGGATGACCACGTCGTTCCCGGAACTCCCGTTCGGCGGGGTCAAGCGTTCCGGTTACGGGCGTGAGCTGGCCGATCTCGGCATCCGGGAGTTCTGCAACGCCAAGACGGTGTGGGTGGGCGAGTAGCACTCCGTGCCGCAGGCCCCGCCCCGGGACGGGGCGGGTGTCGTCGGCTCCGCATGTCCTGTGGTCGGCTCCGGGTGTCCGTCCCCGGGTGTCCGTTGTCCGGGACAGTCGGCTGCGCGGCGGTGGGCCGCCGGGTGGGATGCGCGGTATGACGACAGGGAACGGCTATTCAGGCGACGACGGCGAGGACGGCTACGTCGCACCCACCAGAGAACCGGAGGGGGTCGAGAGGCTGCTGCCGGAGGAGGCCGCAGCGCGCAGGCTCACCTTCGCCGACATCCTGGAGCGCCGCCGCGGCGACGGGCATCCGGGCCTGTTGTTCGAGGATTCGGTGTGGACGTGGGGCCAGGTGTTCCAGGAGTCCGCCGACCGCGCGGCGGTGCTGGCGGGGCTGCGGCGGGAAGGGCGCCCGTTCCATGTGGGCGTGCTGCTGGAGAACGTGCCCGAATACCTCTTCCTCATCGCGGCGGCGGCGCTGTCCGGGGCGACGCTCGTCGGCATCAACCCCACCCGGCGCGGCGCGGAACTCGCCGCCGACATCCGCGGGGTGGACTGCGACCTCATCCTCACCGACGCGGAGCAGGGCACAGCGCTCGACGGGCTCGACACCGGGGTCGACGCGGACCGGATCATCGATGTGGACGGCGTGCGGTGGCGGGGGCTGGTCGCCGAGGCGGCGGGCTCGGCGCCGCCCGACGTCCCCGAGGCGCGTGACCCGGCGCGGACCGTCCTGCTCACCTTCACTTCGGGCTCGACCGGCGCGCCGAAGGCCGTCATCTGCAGCACCGGCCGGCTGGCCGGTCTGGCGGCGATCAACCACCTGTCGTTCGTCCGCGACGACGTCACCTACAACTCGATGCCGCTCTTCCACGGCAACGCGATCTTCTCCTGCTGGGCGCCGTCGGTGTTCACCGGCGCGACCTTCAGCATGCGGCGGCGGTTCTCCGCCTCCGGTTTCCTTCCCGACGTGCGCCGCTTCGGCGCCACCTTCTTCAACTACGTGGGCCGTTCGCTCGCGTACATCCTGGCGGTGCCCGAGCGGCCGGAGGAGGCGGACACGCGGCTGCGGACCGTGTTCGGCACCGAGGCCGCGCCGCACGACCGCGACGAATTCGAGCGGCGCTTCGGGGTGCGTCCGATCGAGAGCTACGGCTCCAGCGAGGGCGGATGCATCGTGAGCCACACCCCGGACTCGCCGTCGCAGTCGCTGGGGCGTCCGCCGGTGTTCATGGACGTGCGGGTGCTGGGCGACGACGGCGCCGAATGCCCCCGCGCCGAATTCGACGCGGACGGGAAGCTCACCAACGCGGCCGAGGCCATCGGCGAGCTCACCACCCTCAACGGAGCGGCGATGTTCGAGGGGTACTACCGCAATCCCGAGGCCACCGCCGACAGGATCGACGGCGAGGCCTACCGCACCGGCGACCTGGCCTACCGCGACGCCGACGGGTTCTTCTACTTCGCCGGACGCAAGGGCGACTGGATGCGGGTGGACAGCGAGAACTTCTCGGCCGCGCCGGTGGAGCGGATCCTGGCCCGGTTCCCGGGGGTGAAGCTGGTCGCCGTGTACCCGGTGCCCGACCCCCGCACGGGCGACCAGGTGATGGCGACGCTGCAGCTGCAGGACGGGGTGGAATTCGACCCGGGGGAGTTCGGACGGTTCCTCGCCGCGCAGCCGGACCTGGGCACCAAGTGGGCGCCGCGGTTCGTGCGCATCACCGACGGCATCCCGGTGACTGCGACGCGCAAGATCGACAAGCCCGCCCTGCGCCGCGAGTCGTGGGTGGATGCGCAGCGGGTCTACGTGGGCGACACGAAGTCGCTGCAGTACTCGGCGCTCGAGGGGGATGCGCGCGAGGAGCTGCTGCGCGAGTACGCGAAATACGACCGTTCGCCGGTGTGACCGCGCGCGGCGGAGGCCCCGGAGGACGTTCTCCGGGGCCTCCGCCGGTCCCGCACGCCGGTCAGGCCGTGGCCAGGGCCAGCGTGTCGCCGTCGACGGTGACCTCGATGGTGTCGCCGCTGCGTACGCGGTCCTCCAGCAGCAGATCGGCCACGCGGTCGTCGATCTCGCGCTGGATGGTGCGGCGCAGCGGGCGGGCGCCGAACTCGGGCTGGTGACCGCGCTCGGCCAGCCAGCCGACCACCTCCTCGGAGAACCGGATGCCGATCTCCCGGGCGGCCAGCCGGTCCCGGCTGTCCTCGAGGAGCTTGTCGGTGATCCGGTGCAGCTGCTCGGCGGCGAGCTTCCGGAACACCACCACCTCGTCGATCCGGTTGAGGAACTCGGGCCGGAACGACTCGCGCAGCCTGCCCATGACGCGGGCCTGCACCTGCTCGTCGTCCGCACCCTCGCCGGCGCCGAATCCGAGCCCGCCCGAGCGCGACGAGATGAACTCGGAGCCCAGGTTGGACGTCATGATCAGCACGGTGTTGGTGAAGTCGACGGTGCGGCCCTGGCCGTCGGTGAGGCGGCCGTCGTCGAGCACCTGCAGCAGCACGTTGAACACGTCCGGGTGCGCCTTCTCGATCTCGTCGAGCAGGATCACCGAGTACGGGTTCCGCCGGACCTTCTCCGTCAGCTGGCCGGCCTCCCCGTAGCCGACGTAGCCGGGAGGGGAGCCCACCAGGCGGCTCGCCGTGTGCCGTTCGCCGAACTCGCTCATGTCCAGCCGGATCATCCGGTCGGCGTCGCCGAACAGCGTGACGGCGAGCGTCTTGGCCAGTTCGGTCTTGCCGACGCCCGTCGGGCCCAGGAACAGGAAGCTGCCCACCGGGCGGTCCGGATCGGACATTCCGGCCCGGCTGCGGCGCACCGCCCGGGCGATCGCGCGGACCGCGTCGTCCTGGCCGATGACCCGCGCATGCAGCTCGTCTTCGAGCCGCACCAGCCGGTCGCGTTCCCGCTCGGTCATCCGCTGGGCGGGGATGCCGGTGGCGCGCGCGATCATCTCCGCGATGTCCTCTTCGGTCACCGTGCGCCCGGACTCGGCCGCGTCGCCGCTCGGGGCAGAGGCCAGGCGCTTCTCCAGCGCGCCGATACGGTCGCGCAGAGCGCCGGCGTCCTCGTATTCCTCCGCGGCCACCGCCGCATCCTTCTCCCCGGTCAGCCGGGCGATCTCACGGCTCAGCGCATCGGTGTCGACCGCGGCCAGCCTCTTGCGCGCACCGGCCTGGTCGATCAGGTCGATGGCCTTGTCCGGCAGCAGACGATCGGTCATGTACCGCTTGGACAGCTCCACCGCGGCGCGGACCGCCTCCTCGGTGTATTCCACGCCGTGGTGCTCCTCGTAGACGGGGCGCAGCCCGGCGAGGATCCGCACCGCGTCCTCCACGCCTGGTTCGGCGACCGTCACCGGCTGGAACCGTCGCTCCAGAGCCGGATCCTTCTCGATGTTCTTCCGGTATTCGTCGAGGGTGGTCGCACCGACCATGTGCAGCTCGCCGCGCGCCAGCTTGGGCTTGAGGATGTTCCCGGCGTCCATCGCCCCCTCGGAGCCGCCGGCGCCCACGATGGTGTGGAGCTCGTCGACGAACACGATGGTCTCGCCTTCGGCCGCCGCGATCTCGTCGAGCAGCGTGGTGAGCCGTTCCTCGAAATCGCCGCGATAGCGGGTGCCCGCCAGCATCCCCGCCAGGTCCAGTGCCACCACGCGGCGGCCCAGGAGCAGTTCGGGCACCTCGCCGTCGGCGATGCGCTGCGCGAGCCCCTCGACGATCGCGGTCTTGCCGACGCCGGCCTCACCGACCAGCACGGGATTGTTCTTGGTACGGCGCAGCAGGATCTCGATGACCTGCTCGATCTCGTCGGATCGGCCGATCACGGGGTCGAAGCCGCCGGAACGGGCGCGCTCGGTGAAGTCGTCGCCGTACTTGGCCAGCATCGACTCACCCTCGCCGCCCGGTCCTCCCGCGGAGGAGGGCTGCTCCTGCGCTGCGGCGACGAGCCGGTCCGGGGTGGCACCGGCGCCGGCCAGCAGGCGCCCCGCGGGCAGGTCAGTGGTCATGGTGAGGGCCAGCAGCACGTGCTCGGGAGCGATGCGCTGCGCGCCGGTAGCACGCGCGACCTCGAGCGACTCGCTGAGGACGCGGCTGCCTTCGTAACCCAGCGACGGCGTGCCGGCACCCGGGTCGGCCGTGCCGCCGGCGGCCTCGCCGTCGGAATCACGGAGCGCGGCGGTGTCGATGCCTGCCGCCTGCAGCAGCGTGCCGACGCGCTCGTGCGCCGTCACGGCCTCCAGGATGCGGAGCGACCCGACGGTGCTCTCACCGTGTTCTCGGGCAGCCGCGAACGCCTGCGCGATGACCTGCTGGGTCTCTTCGTCGGCGACGGCGCTCAACTCGATGCGGCGCCGCCCGCCGGGGTAGCGGGAGAACGGATTGCCGGAGCCGAAGCCGCCCGACGGGACGTCGGAGCCGCCGCGGCCGAATGAACCCGGTCCGTAGAACACTGCCATCAACAGCCTCCTGAGTATGAGTGCTTCTGACTCAACCAACACGGGGGTGCGGGCGGGTATTCCATCCCGCGTCCACCCCCGCGGCGCAAAGTTGATCGGACTGCTGTCAAGTCTACCGATACCGGGTCCCGTGGTCGCTGCGACGTCCCGGCAAGTATCGTGTCCGTGCACGCCCCTTTAGCTCAGTTGGTAGAGCTACGGACTTTTAATCCGCAGGTCGCCGGTTCGAGCCCGGCAGGGGGCACTGCGCCCGGCCCTCCCGGGGCGCGCGGTATGCGGCGCGACCCGGGGCGGGTGTCGGGTGGGGGGCCGATTTGGCGGCCGGCAGCCGCATGCCATATGCTTTCCTCGCTCCCAACGGAAAGCCGTTGAGGGTACTTGCCGAGCCTTCTCGGCAGGCCCCCTTCGTCTAGCGGCCTAGGACACCGCCCTTTCAAGGCGGCGGCGCGGGTTCGAATCCCGTAGGGGGTACTGTCCCGCAGACAGTGCAGTATCCCCTGCGCATGCAGTACGGTGGGCACTTGTGTCCTTCGCAGAGCAGGCGATTCGGTTCCGGCGGCGGGGCATGGTAGAAACTACTACCGGAAGCCGAGCTTCCGGTAGGGCACAGTAGAATACGGAACACCGTATGATGCGGTGCAATACAGCAAGGCCCTGTGGCGCAGTTGGTCAGCGCGCCGCCCTGTCACGGCGGAGGTCGCGGGTTCAAGTCCCGTCAGGGTCGCAAGAGGTTTCGGTGGTATGCCGAGATCGTCCGGCCAGGTAGCTCAGTTGGTACGAGCGTCCGCCTGAAAAGCGGAAGGTCGCCGGTTCGACCCCGGCCCTGGCCACAACGACATCATCCCGTTCACCCCCGGGCACCTGACGGCGCCCGGGGGTGAACGCTGTGCGTAGTGTGTCCGTCGAACCGTGATCCGTATCCGTCGAACCGTCGTTCGGGGTCGTGCCGACCGGGTACGCCGCTGACGCATGCAGCGCGATGCCGGTCACTGGCGGTGCGCCCCGCCCGGCTAGCCTGGCAGGAACTGCAGTACTGGCGGTAACGGGAATGTGATCCGGCCGCGAGTGTGCCCGCCCGTCCGGAGGAGATGCCCGTGTCCGCCACCCACCCGCTGGATGAATCGCTCGTCCTGACCCGCAACGCCGACGGGACCTGCACCGGCGCGACCTCGGCGGCCTACGCCAACATGGTGGGGCCGTTCGGCGGGAACACGGCGGCGGTCCTGCTGCGCGCGGCGGAACAGCACCCGCAGCGGCTGGGCGAGCCGGTGTCGCTCACGGTGAATTTCGCAGGGCCCGTCGGGGACGGGGATTTCACCGTCGACGCCCGGCCGGTACGCACCAACCGGTCCACGCAGCACTGGTCGATCGAGCTGCGGCAGGACGGTGCCGTCGCCACCACGGCCACCGCGGTGTTCGCGGTGCGACGCGACACCTGGGAGTCCACCGAGGCGCGGATGCCGCAGGCGCCCGCCGCGCAGGACGTGCCAGTGGAAGGGATGCCGCCGTTCGTCGAATGGGCCGGGAACTACGAGTTCCGCTGGGTGCAGGGGCGCATCCCGCAGGTCCCCGGCGAGGGGGAGGAGCCGGCGGAGAGCGACGATTCGACCACCACGTTCTGGGTGCGCGATCTGCCACCGCGCCCGCTCGACTTCGCCGCGCTCACCGGCATCTGCGACAGCTTCTACCCGCGCGTGTTCCTGCGGCGGGGGACCGCGCTGCCCGCGGGCACCGTCACGTTCACGGTCTACTTCCACGCGGACGGGGACACGCTGGCGAAGCAGGGCAGCGAGCCGGTGCTGGGGACGGCGCGGGCGTCGGCCTTCGGCAAAGGGTACTTCGACCAGGATGCGCAGATCTGGGGGGCGGACGGCACTCTGCTCGCCACCTCGCACCAGTTGGTGTACTTCAAGGCCTGACCCGCGCTCGAAGGCCCGCGCCGCGCCGGCCCATGCCGACGCGGCCGGCCTAGTCGCCCAGCACGGCGTGCAGGAACCGGCGGGTCCGGTCCTCGTCCGGGTCCCCGAAGATCTTCTCGGGCGTGCCCTCCTCGACGATCCGCCCGCCGTCGAACATCAGGACGCGGTTGGACACGTCCCGTGCGAAGCGCATCTCATGGGTGACGATCAGCATCGTGATGTCGGTGGTGCGGGCGATCTCACGGAGCACGTCCAGCACGTCCGAGACGGTCTCCGGGTCCAGCGCCGAGGTGACCTCGTCCAGAAGCAGCACCTCCGGCTCCATCGCCAGTGCACGGGCGATGGCCACGCGCTGCTGCTGCCCGCCGGACAGCCGCGACGGGTGCTGATCCGCCTTGTCGGTGAGGCCCACCATCTCGAGCAGCTCCATCGCGCGGGTGCGTGCATCCTGCTTGGAGCGGCCCAGCACCCGGACCGGCGCCTCGGTGATGTTGTCGATCACCGTCATGTTGGGGAACAGGTTGAAATGCTGGAACACCATGCCGATCGTGCGTCGGCGCCGCCGCAGGTATTTCTCGGGCGCAGGCACCAGCTTGCCGTGCTTGCGCACGTGGCTCAACGGTTCATCACCCACCCAGATGACGCCCTCGGTGACCTTCTCCAGCGTCATCAGCAGCCGCAGGATCGTCGTCTTGCCGGACCCGGACGGCCCGATGAGCGTCACCCGATCACCACGGCGCACCGAGAAGTCCAGATGGTCGAGCACGGTGTTGTCGCCGAACTTCTTGACCACCTTCTCGAAGCGGATCATCGGAGTGTCGCGCCCCGCGCCGTCCGCCGCGGCCGGGCCCCGGGTGGCCTCGACGTTGTCAGTTGCGGGCAATTCGTGCCTCCAGTCGACGGATGAGCAGTGAGGTCGGGTAGCTGGCGATCAGGAAGATCACACCGGCCATGGTGATCGGTTCGAGGTAGCGGTATTGCATCGCGCCGTAATTCTCGGCCTGCCGCACCATCTCCGTGACCGTGATGACCGAGAGGAACGGTGTGTCCTTGAACATGGCGACCACATTGTTCCCGAGCGCCGGAACCACGCCGCGCAGCGCCTGCGGGAGGATCACCGCGGTCCACGTCCGGCGACGCGGCAGCGACAGCGCGGTGCAGGCCTCCCACTGATGCGCCGGCACCGCGTCGATGCCCGCGCGGAACGCCTCGGACTGGTAGGTCGCGTAGTGCACCCCGATGACCGCGATGCCGATGTAAAGCGGGGCGACGTTCGACAGCAGGGCGTAGACGGCGAGGAGCTGCACGACGACGGGTGTCGACCGGATGAAGGTGAACAGGAAACTCAGCGGCCAGGTGACCGGTCTGAATCCCGTCTGCTGGATCATGGCGACGATCAGCCCCAGGACGATCGCGATCGCCGAGCCGACGACGGTGGCCAGCAGCGTGATCTTGAAGCCCTCGAGCAGGAGCGGCAGGACGTCCCAGGTGGTGTCCCAATCCCATTCGACATTCATCAGCCGGCCCCCCGGACCCGCGCCATCGCGGCAGTCAGTTGCGGAGGGATGATCCGTGGGGTGTCGGCAAGGCCGAGGCGTCTCTTGGCCAGATGCTCGACGCCACGCATGATCCCCGCGATCACGTAGGCGATGATGAAATACAGCACCAGCACGATCCCGTAGGCCAGCCACGTGTTGCCGGTGGCATTGCGCAGAATCTCGCCTTGTGCAGTGAGGTCGACCAAGGTGATCATGGAGACGATCGCCGAACCCTTGAGCAGCTGGATGATGAGCACCGACATCGGCGGGATCATCTGGACCCATGCCTGCGGGAACACCACGCGGCGGAAGCGGTCCAGGGGCGAGAACCCGAGGGCCACCGCCGCCTCACGCTGCGGGGTGGGAACGGCTGCCAGCGAGCCCCGCACGACCTCCGCCCCGTATGCGCCGTAGTTGAGGCCCAGCGCGAGGATTCCGCACAGTACCGGCGAGATCTGCACCCCGAACAGGGGGAGCACGAAGAAGAGCCAGAACATCTGGACCAGCAGCGACGTGCCGCGGAAGAACTCGACGATGATGCGGGAGGCGCCGCGGACGATGATGTTGGGCACCGTCGACGCCAGTCCCAGAACGAACGCGAGGACGAACATCAGGACGGTGCCGCCCGCCGTCAGTTCCAAGGTGACGAGCAGGCCGTCCTGGAATTCGGGGAGGTGATCGAGGAGCTTCTCGCCCATGGTCGTTAGGGCAGCTCCCCGTCGCAGAACTGCTGGGTGGTCCAGTCCGGATCCGGCATCTCGGCCTCGGAGAAGCCGAACTCGCTGACCAGCGACAGGTAGCGTTCCTTGTTGGTCACGATGGGCCGGACCTTTTCATTGAACGCGTCGACCAGGTCGGTGTCCTCCTTGCGGAAGGTGGCCGCACCGCCGCTGATCTGCGGGACGCCGTCGATCGACTGCACGAACGACGGTGTGACGTCGACGGGGGCGTCCGGCTGCTGCTTCTTCATGTAGTGCAAGGTGACACCCGTCAGAGCGAGGGCGTCGACACGTCCGGCGACCACGGCGTCCATGCCGTCCTGCGCGGTGTCGACGGTGACGCTCTCGATACCGAGATCCTTGCAGTATCCGCCCTCGAGCGCCCCGCTCATCACTGCGACCTTGGCGCCCTTGTCTTTGGCCTCGTCGAGGTTCATGATGCCCATGGGGTTTCCGGGCGGTGTCATCAATGCGGTGGTGTACCGGAAGGTCGGCGTCGAGAACGCGGCCTCCTTGCACCGGTCCGGCAGGATCGACTGGTCCGCGCTGACGGCGTCGAACCGGCCGGCCTTCAACCCCGGGATGAGCCCCGAGAAGTCGACGAGCACGCCTTCGACCTTGTCGATGCCCAGCTCCTTGTAGGCGGCGCCGTCGATCGCGATGGCGGCGCCGGTGACCTTGTCGCCCTCCTTGAAACTGTGGGGGCGTTCGCCCGCATATCCGACGGTGATCTTCCCGGCGTCCTGGGCTTTCTTCAGGGTGTCGCCGGACCCGCTCGATCCGCATCCGGACATGGTGAATCCGGTTGCGGCGATGAGGCCCGCCGCGCCCGTCCCCGCGAGGAATCCGCGTCGGGAAAAGCCCTGCGTCAGCGGTGTAGTCAACGACTGTCTGCCCATGCTCGCGCTCCTCGCCGTGACTTCCTGCTGCGGAGTCACTCGTCGGTTGCCTTCGTGCGTACGGTCGAATGTGACCTTATAGGTAATCCGTGTCCGTTGTGATCGACACCCCCGGATCGCGGTGCAGAGGTGACGGGATCGTGACGTCGTTTTCGACCGTGTGGAATTCGGCTGCACGGCTCGGCGCGCTGTCGTCGGCGCTGTTCGGAACCCGTCGTGGGCGCCGGTCGGAGCGCCGTTCCGTCTCACCGGAACGCCAGGAGCGGTATCTCGCGCTCGACAGGCGTGAGCGATCCATGGTGGCCGATGAGCCGGGACTGCAGCGGCTCGTGCGAACGGCGGATGAGGGCCGAGGTGCCGGTGGCGACCGCCAGGACGTCGCCGATGCGGGCGCGCGCCTCGTCGGAGACGACGGGGCCGAACCATCCGCGTGCGATGGCGTCGTCCTTGGCGACGACGGCGAAACCACGGTCCGGCCGGCCGGCCGCGCGGGCGGCGAGGAGCTCCGACCAGCGCGCGCGGACGTCCGCGGCGGCGCCGGGGACGGTGTACACATGGCGGTCGCGGGGCTCGCCGCCGATCAGCCGCACCCCGTCCAGCATCCCGGGGGCGACGAGGTCCGGGTCGGTGCTGTCGAGGTCCAGGGGATCGGTGATGCCGAGCATCCCGTGATCGGCGGTGACCACCAGCGCCGCGTCCTCCGGCAGGCGGCGGGCGATGGTGGCGGCCAGCAGGTCCGCCTGCGCGAGTTCGTCGCGCCAGGAGTCCGAGTCGGGCCCGCGCACGTGGCCGGTCAGATCGAGGTCGCCGTGGTAGGCGTAGACGAGCGCACGGTCCGACGCGGCGAGCGCGGCGGCGGCGCGGGCGGCCAGGTCGCCCAGGGAGAACGCCGCGTCGAATCCGCCGCCGCGCAGTGACGCCCGGGTGAGCCCGGATTGCGCCTGGTATCCGGGTGCCACGCGGGTGACCGCGATCCCGGCCTCCGCGGCCTGCTCGAACGCCGTCGGACGCGGCTGGAAGCGTTCGGGCGGCAGGTCGGCCAGCAGGTCCACGTGGTCCCCCTGCCCGTGCAGCCGCCAACGGAGCGGGTTCATCGGGCGGTCGTACCCGGGTACCGCCATGAGATAGCCCACCAGCCCGTGCTCGCCCGGCGGCAGCCCGGTGCCCAGCGAGCTGAGGCTCACCGCGGTCGTCGACGGGAACCCGGTGCCGATGACCCGCATCCGCTCGGCCGTGGCGGGAGCCGTCCGGGAGGTGAGGAACGGGGCGGCGTCGGGGGCGGCGGCGAGCTGGCGGGCCCCGAGGCCGTCGACGAGCAGGATGCACAGCCTGCGCACCGGCGCCGGGCCCAGCAGCGTGCGCAGGTCTATCCGGTCGGTTCCGCCCGGCAGCCCCAGCACGGCGAGGGCGCTGGGCACGACGTCCGAGATCGTGCCGGAACCGTATGCGGGTGCGGGCAGGTCCGGGTCTCCGTAGAGGGGATCAGTTGCGACCGTCGCCATCACCTGAGGGTATCCGCAGCGGTCCGGCATCGTATTGTCGGCGGCATGACCGGAGTCGAGCCGGACAGTGCGCCCCTTGCCGATGCGGGCGGCACCCTGCGGGACCGGCAGAAGGCCGACCGCCGCGTGCGCCTGCTTGCGGCGGCGGCACGCCTGTTCGCCGACCGCGGATACGGCGGAGTGTCCATGCGGGACCTGGGCGCCGCGGCCGACGTGAGCGGGCCGGCGGTGTACCGGCACTTCGCGAGCAAGCAGGACGTGCTGGTGGAGCTCCTCGTCGGCATCAGCGAACGGTTGCTCGCGGACGGCCGGTCCGAGACCGCGGCGGCATCCGGCCCGGAGGACGCGCTCGAGCGGCTGGTGGCGGCGCACGCGCGGTTCGCGGTGACCGACCAGGACCTGATCCGCATCCAGGACCGCAGCCTGGCCGTGCTCGAGCCGCAGGCGGAGCGGAAGGTGCGCCGGCTCCAGCGCGAGTACGTGGAGCTGTGGGTGGGCGTCCTGTGCGAGCTGGACCCGGACCTGTCCGTCCGGGACGCGCGGTTCCGCGCACACGCGGCCTTCGGCCTGATGAACTCGACACCGCACGCGCCGTCGGTGGAACAGACGGGGCGTGACCGGGCGGTGCGCCTGCTGATGACGATGGCCCTGGCCGGGTTGCGCGCGCCGCTGCGCTGATCCCGACCGGGCTGCGCTGATCCCGAC
>CAYVJJ010000063.1:0-11907 GCA_964451655.1 uncultured Mycobacteriaceae bacterium
TGCTCGGCTGGGGCGTCGGCGGCATCGAGGCGGAGGCGGCCATGCTCGGCCAGCCCGTGTCGATGCTGATCCCGCGCGTGGTGGGCTTCAAGCTGACCGGCGAGATCCAGCCCGGCGTCACGGCCACCGACGTGGTGCTCACGGTCACCGAGATGCTGCGAGAGCACGGCGTCGTGGGCAAGTTCGTCGAGTTCTACGGCAAGGGTGTCGCCGAGGTGCCGCTGGCCAACCGCGCGACCCTGGGCAACATGAGCCCCGAGTTCGGCTCCACGGCGGCGATCTTCCCGATCGACTCCGAGACGATCGACTACATGCGGCTGACCGGCCGCAGCGAGCAGCACCTGGCGCTGGTCGAGGCGTACGCCAAGGAACAGGGCATGTGGCACGACCCGGACAACGAGCCGGTGTTCTCCGAGTACATGGAGCTGGACCTGTCCACGGTGGTCCCGTCGATCGCCGGGCCCAAGCGCCCCCAGGACCGCATCCTGCTCAGCGATGCGAAGGCCCAGTTCCGCCGGGACATCGTCAATTACGTCGAGGACGACCAGCCCGCCGCGCACACCGCGCTGGACGAGGCGGTCGAGGAGTCGTTCCCGGCGAGCGACCCGGCCGCCCAGACGTTCTCCGACGACGGCGAGGCGAAGACCCCCGCGGCCCCCGCGGCGGCGAGCGGGCGCCCGTCGAAGCCGGTGGAGGTGGTGTCCGCGGAGCGGGGCACCTTCACGATCGACCACGGCATCGTGGCCGTCGCCGGCATCACCTCGTGCACCAACACGTCCAACCCGTCGGTCATGCTGGGCGCCGCCCTGCTGGCCCGCAACGCGGTGGAGAAGGGCCTGACCAGCAAGCCCTGGGTGAAGACCAACATGGCGCCGGGTTCGCAGGTCGTCACCGACTACTTCGAGAAGGCCGGCCTGTGGCCGTACCTGGAGAAGCTCGGCTTCTACCTGGGCGGCTACGGCTGCACCACGTGCATCGGCAACACCGGCCCGCTGCCGGAGGAGATCTCGCAGGCCGTCAACGACAACGACCTCGCGGCCACGGCGGTGCTCTCGGGCAACCGCAACTTCGAGGGACGCATCTCCCCCGACGTCAAGATGAACTACCTGGCGTCGCCTCCGCTGGTCATCGCGTACGCGATCGCGGGCACGATGGACTTCGACTTCGAGACCGACCCGCTCGGTCAGGACACCGACGGCAACGACGTGTACCTGCGCGACATCTGGCCCTCGACGCAGGAGATCAACGACACGATCAAGTCGGCGATCAGCAGCGAGATGTTCACCAAGTCGTACGCGGACGTGTTCAAGGGCGACGACCGCTGGCGCAGCCTGCCCACACCCGAGGGCAAGATCTTCGACTGGAACGACGAGTCCACCTACGTGCGCAAGGCGCCGTACTTCGACGGCATGACGGCCGAGCCGCAGCCGGTCGAGGACATCACCGGCGCGCGCGTGCTGGCCACGCTGGGCGACTCGGTCACCACCGACCACATCTCCCCCGCGGGTGCGATCAAGTCCGGCACCCCGGCGGCCCAGTACCTCGAGTCGCACGGGATCGCCCGCCGCGACTTCAACTCGCTGGGCTCGCGGCGCGGCAACCACGAGGTGATGGTCCGCGGCACCTTCGCGAACATCCGCCTGCGCAACTTCCTGCTCGACGCGATCGTCGAGGGCGGCGTCACCGGCGGCTACACCCGCGACTTCACCCAGGAGGGCGGCCCGCAGTCGTTCATCTACGACGCGTCGGTCAACTACCGCGACGCGGGCATCCCGCTGGTGGTGCTGGGCGGCAAGGAGTACGGCTCCGGCTCGTCCCGTGACTGGGCGGCCAAGGGCACGATCCTGCTGGGCGTCAAGGCCGTCATCGCCGAGTCGTTCGAGCGGATCCACCGGTCCAACCTCATCGGCATGGGCGTGATCCCGCTGCAGTTCCCCGCCGGCGAGTCCTACTCGTCCCTGGGCATCGACGGCACGGAGACCTTCGCCATCGAGGGCATCACCGAGCTGAACGAGGGCCGGACGCCCGAGACGCTCAAGGTCACCGCGACCAAGCAGGACGGCACCGCCGTGGAGTTCGACGCGGTCGTGCGTATCGACACCCCCGGCGAGGCCGACTACTACCGGCACGGCGGCATCCTGCAGTACGTGCTGCGCAATATGGCCGGCGCCTGACGGGCTACCCGCAGAACCTCCGACGCGGCCCCGCCCCGCGCCCCCTCCAGGGCACGGGGCGGGGCCGCGTCGCGTCGGTGCGGTCACCCCGTCCCCCGCATCCCGTGACGGGCGTACTGCTTGATTGCCTATGATCGGGGGGTGCCCCGAGTCAGCGAAGACCACCGCGCCGCACGGCGCAGCCAGATCCTCGACGGTGCCCGGCGCTGCTTCGCCGAGCACGGGTACGAAGGCGCCACGGTGCGCCGGCTGGAGGAGGCGACGGGCTTGTCGCGGGGGGCGATCTTCCACCACTTCCGGGACAAGGAGGCGCTGTTCCTGGCGCTGGCCGAGGACGACGCGCAGCGCATGGCGGACACCGCCGCCGAGCAGGGCCTGGTGCAGGTGATGCGCGACGTGCTCACCCACCCGGAGCGTTTCGACTGGCTGGCCACGCGCCTGGAGATCACCCGACGCCTGCGCACGGACGCCGACTTCCGTCGCCGCTGGGCGGAGCGTTCAGGCGAACTCAGCGCGGCCACCAATCAGCGGTTGCGGCAGCAGAAGGAGGCCGGCCGGCTGCGCGACGACGTCACAGGGGAGGTCCTGCAGGAGTACTTGGAGCTCGTGCTCGACGGACTCATCACGCGGGTGGCGGGCGGCCACGACGCGGCGGACCTGACCCGGGTGCTCGACCTGGTGGAGGAGTCTGTGCGCAAGCACGATTGACCTCCCGCGCCGGACCGTCGGGCGCCGGCGCGGACGATCAGGCCAGCGAGATGAGCTCGGCGTACTCCTCGGACCAGTGGTCCTCGGTGCCGTCCGGCAGGAGGATCACCCGCTCGGGATCGAGGGCCTCCGCGGCACCCGGGTCGTGGGTCACCAGCACCACGGCACCCTCGTAGGTGCGCAGCGCCGCCAGGACCTGTTCCCGGGACGTCGGATCGAGGTTGTTGGTGGGTTCGTCGAGCAGCAGCAGGTTCGCCGCCGACGAGACGAGCCCCGCGAGCGCCAGGCGCGTCTTCTCCCCGCCGGAGAGGGTGCCCGCGGGCTGCTCGAGCTGCGGGCCCGAGAGCATGAACGCGCCCAACAGCCCGCGCAGGTCCTGCTCCCCCGCGTCCGGCGCAGCGTGCCGGATGTTCTCCCACACGGTCGCGTCGTTGTCGATCGTGTCGTGCTCCTGCGCGAAATATCCGACCTTGAGGCCCCGGCCGGGCTCGATGGCGCCGGTGTCCGGTGCGGTGGCGCCGGCGAGCAGGCGCAGCAGCGTGGTCTTGCCCGCGCCGTTGAGCCCCAGCACCACCACGCGGCTGCCGCGGTCGATCGCGAGGTCCACGCCGGTGAAGATCTCCAGCGACCCGTAGCTCTTGCCCAGCCCGCGCGCCATCAGCGGCGTCTTGCCGCACGGAGCGGGGGCGGGGAACTTGATGTGCGCGGTCTTGTCGGCGACGCGCACCTCGTCGAGCGACTCCATCATCTGGTCCGCACGCCGCACCATGTTCTTGGCGGCCACGGCCTTGGTGGCCTTGGCCCCGAGTTTCGCGGCCTGGGCGCGCAGCGCGCCCGCCTTCTTCTCCGCGTTCGCGCGCTCACGTCGCCGCCGCTGCTCGTCGGTGGCGCGCGCGTCGAGGTACTTCTGCCAGCCCATGTTGTACACGTCGGCCTCGCCGCGCACCGCATCCAGGAACCACACGCGGTTGACGACGGCATCGAGCAGGTCGACGTCGTGGCTGATGACGACCAGGCCGCCGTCGTGATTCTGCAGGAACGTGCGCAGCCAGGTGATCGAGTCCGCGTCCAGGTGGTTGGTCGGCTCGTCCAGCAGCAGCGTGGTGCCCGATTTGCCGCCGCTGCCGTCCGATGCGGCGAACAGGATGCGGGCCAGTTCGACGCGGCGTCGCTGTCCACCGGACAGTGTGCGCAGCGGCTGCTCGAGGATGCGGTCCGGCAGTCCCAGGCTGTGGCAGATGCGTGCGGCCTCCGACTCGGCCTGGTACCCGCCGAGCGAGGAGAACCGGTCCTCGAGCTGCCCGAACTTGCGGATGGCACGGTCGCGGGCCGCATCGTCGACCAACTCGGCCATCAGCACCTGCTGCTTCTCCATCGAGCGCATGATGTCGTCGAGCCCCCGGGCCGACAGGACCCGGTTCTTCGCGAGCATGTCCAGGTTGCCCTCCCTCGGGTCCTGGGGCAGGTAGCCGACTTCCCCGCTGACGGTGACCGCGCCCGCGTACGGCTCGCCCTCCCCCGCGAGGATGCGCAGCGTGGTGGTCTTGCCGGCACCGTTGCGCCCGACCAGGCCGATGCGATCGCCCGGCTGGATGCGCAGATGGTCCCCGGGCGCCGTCAGGAGCGTCCGTACGCCAGCGCGTACCTCGAGGTCGGTGGCGGTGATCACGTACTGAATGCTCCTGACTGCGTGTGAGGTGGACGCCGCGACGGCACGGAGGCCATCGCGGGAGGGGCGGCCCCGGGGTTGTCCGCGGGGACCGGCCGACGGCCGATGGTCCATCCTACCGGCCGGCCCCTGCGGCGCACGCCGGCACCGGTGTGACCTGCGCCCCCGCCGCACGTGTGGGGCGGGGGAACTAGGGTCGGTGCATGGTCTCCGAGAACGCTTCCGCACGCGCAGTCCCCGATTCCGGTCCCTCGCACGGCGACGGTCCGCTGGCCGGACGCAGTGCCCTGGTCACCGGCGGCAGCCGGGGGATCGGGCGCGCGATCGCAGCCGAATTGCTCGCGCGCGGCGCCGCCGTCACCATCACCGCCCGGAAGGCCGAACCGCTCGAGGCCGCCGCCGCTGAGCTGCGGGCACAGTCCTGCGCGGACGCGGAGCCGGGTTCGGACGGCGACAGGGTGCTGGCCGTAGCGGGCAACACCGGGCGCGAGGAGGATCGGCACGCGGCCGTCGGCGCGGCGGTCGAGCGTTTCGGCAGCCTCGACATCCTCGTCAACAACACCGGCATCAACCCGGTGTTCGGCGCGCTGATGGACGCCGACCTCGACGGAGTGCGCAAGATCTTCGACACCAACGTCGTCGCGGCGCTCGGGTACGTCCAGGAGGCCTACCGGGCGTGGATGGGCGAACACGGGGGCGCGGTCGTGAACATCGCCAGCGTCGCCGGCCTGCGCTCGACGGGCGTCATCTCCGCCTACGGGGCGTCCAAGGCGGCTCTGATCCGTCTCACCGAGGAGCTCGCCTGGCAGCTGGCGCCCGCGATCCGGGTCAACGCGGTGGCGCCCGGCGTGATCGACACGTCGTTCGCGAGCGTCCTGGTCGGCGAGGACGGTCAGCAGGCGGCGCGCAAGTATCCGATGGGCCGCATCGGCGCCCCCGAGGACGTGGCGCGGACGGTGGCGTTCCTGGTCTCCGACGAGGCGGCGTGGCTCACCGGCGACACCGTGCGCGTCGACGGCGGCCTGCTCGCCACCGGCGGGATGTGAACACGCGGGGCGTGCCCGTGCGGCCGGAGTTCGACGTGGTCGTCGTCGGCCTGGGGCCCGCCGGCCGGGCGTTGGCGCACCGGTGCGTCGGCGCGGGGCTGCGGGTGGCCGCCGTCGACCCGCAGCCCCGGACGCCCTGGGCCGCCACCTATGGCGCATGGGCGGACGAGCTTCCCGGCTGGCTCCCCCGGCACGTGATCGCCGCGCTGGTGGAGCATCCGGCCGTGCACACCGGCGCCGCGCTGCGGCGCATCGATCGTGCTTACACGGTGCTCGACAACGCGCGTCTGCACGCGGCCCTGGACGTCGCCGGGGCACGGGTGATCACGGCCCGGGCGCACCGGCTCACAAGGTTCTCCGCGGTGCTCGACGACGGGACGGTCCTCGCGGCGCGCACCGTCGTGGACGCGCGCGGACTGCGGCGCGGGCCCGCGCGGCCCGAACAGACCGCCTACGGCGTGGTGGTCGACCGGGCGCGGGCGCACCGGCTGCTCGACGGTGAACGGGCCCTGTTCATGGACTGGCGCCCCGACTATGCGGCCCGGGCCGCGGCGACGTCCGGTGAGCCCGGGTCGTTCCTCTATGCGGTGCCCGTCGGAGACGGACGCGTACTCCTGGAGGAGACGTGCCTGACGGGGCTGCCGCCCCTGGCCATCAGCGTCCTGCGGGCGCGTCTCGAGGCCCGCCTGGCTGCACACGGCCTCCGGTTGACCGGCCGGGAGCCTGTGGAGCGCGTCCGCTTCGCCATGTCGACGGGGCCGCTCTTCCCGGAGTCCCCGGGCGGCCCCGTCCTCTTCGGCAGCGCGGGAGGGCTCATGCACCCGGCCACCGGGTACAGCGTCGCGGCGTCGCTGTCGGCCGCGGACGGCGTCGTCGACGCGCTCGCCCGCGGCCGCGATCCGTCGCGGGCGTTGTGGCCGTGGTCCGCTCGCACTGTGCGGCACCTGCGGGAGATCGGCCTGACGGCCTTGTCGATCCTGGAGCCGGCGCAGACGGCCGGGTTCTTCGACGCGTTCTTCGCGTTGCCGGCCGCGCGTCAGCGTGCCTACCTGTCGGGACGTACCGATGTCACCGGGACCGCCGCCGCGATGTGGTCGCTGTTCCGCGCGGTGGACCCGGGGACCCGCCGCGCACTGGCCCGCGCCGGCGTCCGGCGGGGGCGATCGTAACCGTCAGCAGGCCATCGCGCGCAGGTATCGGCTGGTCAGACGCCGTTGGACGGCACGCGCCGCGGGACCGCCGATGCGGGTGAACCAGCGACCGGGTTTGGAGAAGGCCGTGATCACGGCGTACACCGACCCGTCCGGGCGGTGTTCGACACAGAACCGCTCCTCCCCTGTCTCCGGATGACCGGCCAGGGTCCCGTACGCGAAGCCCCGTCGGGCGGGTTCGTCGATCGTGTAGACGACGCGGCACGGGATACGGAACCCGAGCCGACGCAGGACGACGTCCGTGCCGGGAGCGGCGCGGCAGGACGCCTCCACCCGCAGCCCTGCCCGCCGATGGACCTCCCACCGTGACAGCGCCTCGGACGCGGCGAGGAACGTGTCCTCACCGCGTCCGATGCACAGCGATCCCCGGATATGGCGGTAGCCGGCAGGCAACACGCCCGCAGTGGCCCCGACCTCCGGGTACGTCAGGGAATCAGATGGTGAAACCGAGGGCACGCAACTGCTCGCGGCCGTCGTCGTTGATCTTGTCCGGACCCCACGGGGGCATCCAGACCCAGTTGACCTCGACGTCCGGGCAGAGCCCGCTGCGTACCAGGGCGGTGACGGTCTGGTCTTCGATGATGTCGCTGAGCGGGCACGCGGCCGAGGTCAGCGTCATGTCGAGCTTCACCACGCCCGTCTCCTCGATCGCGATGTCGTAGACGAGCCCGAGGTCGAAGACGTTCACCCCCAGCTCGGGGTCGACGACGTCGCGCATCGCCTCCTCGACGTCGTCGAGTGACGGCACTGCTCCGGCAACCTGGCTTTCGGTCATTGTCCTGTCCTCCGGTGAATCCTCGTCGGGTGCGATCTCGTGTGGATGATGCGGCGGGGCCCGGCCCCTCCCGGGGGCGGCGGCTCAGGTGGCCTGCGCGTGTGCGGCACCGGCCCCGGTGTCCTGCACGTCCGCGTCCCCGGCGTCTCCGTGTGCAGTTCTGGCGACGGCGTCCTTGAACGCCATCCAGCCGAGGAGCGCGCACTTGACGCGGGCGGGATAGCGGGACACGCCGGCGAACGCGATCCCGTCCCCCAACAGGTCCTCGTCGCCCTCCACGGTACCGCGGCTGGAGACCATTTCGTGGAATCCTTCGACCACCCGCATCGCCTCGTCGAGACGGGCCCCCGCAAGCATCTCGTAGAGCACCGATGTGGCGGACTGGCTGATCGAGCAGCCCTGGCCGTCATAGGAGATGTCGCGTACCACCGGCGCACCGCCGTCGTCGGCCGGCTCCAGATGCACCCGCAGCGTCAGCTCGTCCCCGCAGGTGGGGTTCACGTGGTGCACCTCCGCGTCGTAGGGCTCGCGCAGGCCCCGTCCGTGCGGGTTCTTGTAGTGGTCCAGGATCACCTCCTGGTACATCTGCTCGAGCCTCATCGGCCCACCCCCTCGTATCGTGTGCTGCCCGGGTTCGTCGCCCGGTCCACCGGGTCCGCGGTCATCCCGCTCATGCCGCCCCGAAGAACTCGCGTGCGTGCTGCACCGAGGCGACGAGCGAGTCGATCTCCTCGGCGGTGTTGTATACCGCCAGCGATGCGCGTGCCGTCGCGGCGATGCCGAACCTCCGGTGCAGCGGCCACGCGCAGTGGTGGCCGACCCGGATGGCGACGCCGTCGTCGTCGAGCACTTGGCCCAGATCATGGGCGTGCACGCCGTCCACCACGAACGACACCGCCCCGCCCCGGTCCTCGGCCGTGCGGGGGCCGACGATGCGGAGACCGTCGATGGCGTCGAGCCGCTCGACGGCCCGCTCGATCAGCGCACGCTCGTGCGCGGCGACCGCCTCCATGCCGATCGCCGAGAGGTAGTCGACGGCCGCGCCGAGCCCCACCACCTGCGAGGTCATCGGGACACCGGCCTCGAAGCGCTGCGGCGGCGCGGCGAAGGTGGTGTGCTCCATCGTCACCGTCTCGATCATCGAGCCGCCGGTGATGAACGGCGGTAACGCGTCGAGCAGTTGCGGTTTCCCGTAGAGCACGCCGACACCGGACGGCCCCAGCATCTTGTGGCCGGAGAACGCGGCGAAGTCGACGTCCAGCGCCCGCAGGTCGACGGGCATGTGCGGTACCGACTGGCATGCGTCGAGGACGGTCAGCGCGCCCACGGCGCGGGCCCGCCGCACGAGTTCGCCGACCGGTGCCACGGCCCCCGTCACGTTCGACTGGTGGGAGAAGGCCACCACCCGGGTGCGCTCGGTCAGTTCGATCGAGTCGAGGTCGATGCGCCCGTCATCGGTGACGCCGTACCAGCGCAGCGTCGCGCCCGTGCGCCGGCACAGCTCCTGCCACGGCACCAGATTCGCGTGGTGCTCGAGTTCGGTGACGACGACCTCGTCGCCGGGGCCCACCGTCAACCCGGCCGCAGCCGGGTCGCCCAGTGTGTAGGCGACCAGGTTGAGCGACTCGGTGGCGTTCTTGGTGAACACCAGTTCCTGGTCCCCCGCGCCGACGAACCGCGCGATCGCCGCGCGCGCGCCCTCGTATGCGTCGGTGGCCTCCTCCGCCAGTTGGTGCGCGCCGCGGTGCACCGCGGCGTTGTGCTGCAGCAGGAAGTCGCGCTCCGCGTCGAGCACCTGCAGCGGGCGCTGCGAGGTGGCGCCCGAGTCCAGGTACACCAGCGGACTCCCGCCGCGCACCGTGCGCGCGAGGATGGGGAAATCGGCCCGGATGCGGGCGATGTCCAGGGTGTCGACGGTGGCGGTCATGGCGTCAGGCCCCGGCTCCGGCGCGGGAGAACCGCTCGTAACCGTGCTCCTCGAGCTCGTCGGCCAACTCGGGCCCGCCGGACTCGGCGACGCGGCCGCCGCTGAACACGTGCACGAAATCGGGCTTGATGTACCGCAGGATGCGCGTGTAGTGGGTGATCAGCATGATGCCGCCGCCCTCGGTTTCGCGGTACCGGTTGACGCCGTCGCTGACGATGCGCAGGGCGTCCACGTCCAGGCCCGAGTCGGTCTCGTCCAGGATGGCGATCCGCGGCTTGAGCAGTTCCAGCTGCAGCACCTCGTGGCGCTTCTTCTCGCCGCCGGAGAAGCCCTCGTTGACGCTGCGCTCCGCGAAGGCGGGGTCGATGTCCAGCCCGGACATCGCCTGCTTGACCTCCTTGACCCAATGGCGCAGCTTGGGGGCCTCCCCGCGGACGGCCGTCGCCGCGGTGCGCAGGAAGTTCGACATCGACACCCCCGGCACCTCGACCGGGTACTGCATGGCCAGGAAGAGGCCGGCGCGGGCGCGCTCGTCGACGGACATGGACAGGACGTCCTCGCCTCCGAGGGTCACGCTGCCGGAGACGACCTCGTAGCGCGGGTGTCCGGCCACCGCGTACGACAGGGTCGACTTGCCGGAGCCGTTGGGGCCCATGATCGCGTGGGTCTCGCCCGAACGGATCGTCAGGTCGACGCCCTTGAGGATCTCGATCGGCTCGGCCGACTCGTCGTCCTGCGCGACGTTGACGTGCAGGTCCTTGATCTCCAGCGTGGTCTTGGGATTGCTCATCTGCGTGATCAGCTCTTTCGTGTGCTCGTGGGGGTTCGGGTGTCAGGAGCCTGCGGCGGCCAGTTCGGCCTCGACGGCGTCCGACAGGCGCCGGCGGACCACCTCGACGGGGATGCGGTCGATGATCTCGTGGAAGAAGCCGCGCACCACCAGGCGCCGCGCCTCGTGCTCCGGGATCCCCCGCGAGCGCAGGTAGAACAGCTGCTCGTCGTCGAAGCGCCCCGTGGTGCTGGCGTGGCCCGCGCGGCGGATCTCGCCGGTCTCGATCTCCAGGTTCGGCACCGAATCGGCGCGGGCCCCGTCGGTGAGCACCAGGTTCCGGTTGAGCTCGTAGGTGTCGGTCCCCTCGGCGGACACGCGGATCAGCACGTCCCCCACCCACACGGTGTGGGCGTCGGGTTTCCTCGAGGCCGGATCCCCCTGCAGGGCACCCTTGTAGACCACGTTCGACCGGCAGTGCGGCTGCGAATGGTCCACCAGCAGGCGCTGTTCGAAGTGCTGGCCGTCGTCGGCGAAGTACACGCCCCACAGGTCCGCGGATCCGCCCGGCCCGGAGTACCCGAGCGTCGGCGTGATGCGCACCAGGTCACCGCCGAGGGTCACCGCCACGTGCGTCAAGCGCGCGTCGCGGCCCACCTTCAGGTGATGCGCCCCGGCATGCACCGCGTCGTCGGCCCAGTCCTGGATCGCGACGACCGTGAGGTCCGCGCCGTCACCCAGCAGCACCTCGACGTTCTCGGCGTACGTCCCGGCGCCGCGCTGGTCGATGATGACCACGGCACGCGAATGCCGCTGCGCCTCGACCTGCACGTGGCCGTAGGCCGTCTTGCCCGCGCCCGGCCCGGTGACGGTGACGACGACCGGTTCCGCCGGCTCGGCCTCGGGGCCGACCGTCACCACGGTGGCCTCCTCGAAGCCCGAGTAGGCCTGTGCGGCGACGCGGTCGGCCGGAGCACCGGCGCGGCCGAGCCTGGGGTCCTCGCGCCCGACGGTCTCGACCGTCACGCCCTCCGCGGCCCCGTCCACCGCGATCGTCGCCTTGCCGTCGGCGACGGCCTTGCCGTCATGCAGGCCCCGCAGGCGCCGCATCGGCGTGAAGCGCCACGCCTCGTCGCGGCCGGAGGGGATCTCGAACGCATCGACGTCGAACGAGGTGAACACCTCGCCCTTGTTGGCGGCGGGGATCGTGACGGGGTTCTCGCCCATGACGGCCCCGCGCACACCTGTGGCGGCGCCGGCGGCGTCCCCCTTCGACTGATTCGCCGTTGTCACTAGCCCACTGCCCCTTCCATCTGCAGTTCGATGAGTCGATTGAGCTCCAGCGCGTACTCCATGGGGAGCTCCTTGGCGATGGGCTCGACGAAGCCGCGCACCACCATCGCCATGGCCTCTTCCTCGGTCATGCCGCGGCTCATCAGGTAGAACAGCTGGTCCTCGTTGACCTGGGAGACCGTGGCCTCGTGGCCGAGCGTCACCTCGTCCTCGCGGATGTCGTTGTACGGGTAGGTGTCCGAGCGGCTGATCTGGTCGACCAGCAGCGCGTCGCACTCCACGTTGGACTTCGAGTCGTAGGCGCCCTTGTTCACCTGGACGAGCCCGCGGTACGA
>CAYVJJ010000064.1:0-1110 GCA_964451655.1 uncultured Mycobacteriaceae bacterium
GGTGCTGGCCAACTCCTACGCGCTGCCCTACGACCCGTCGCAGATGAGCTGGTCGAACACCGAGGTGCCGTTCTATACCCGCAACAGCGGCGTCAACCAGCTTGCCCTGCAACGCAAGCTGGCGGCGCTGGAGGGCGCCGAGGACGCCGTGGTGCTGGCCAGCGGTGTCGCGGCGCTGCACGGGATCTTCTTCGCGCACCTGCGGTCCGGGGATCACGTAGTGGTCTCCGATGTCAGCTATGAGGCGATCTTCCGGCTGTTCTCCGACCTGCTTCCCCGCAAATACGGCATCGAGGCGGACTTCGTCGACACCGCCGACCCGGACGCGGTCCGGGCCGCGATGCGGGGGAACACCCGGCTGGTGCACCTGGAGACACCGGCCAACCCCACCACCAAGATCACCGACGTGCGCGCGATCGCGGACATCGCGCACGGGTCCGGAGCACTGGTGTCCGTCGATTCGACGTTCGCCACTCCGCTGCTGATGCGCCCCCTCGAGCTGGGGGCGGACTTCGCCGTGCATTCATTGACCAAGTACATCAACGGGCACGGCGACGCCATGGGCGGCGCCGTGCTGGGCTCACGTGCGCTGATCGAACCCGTCAAGGCGGACGCGATGGTGGACGTGGGCGGCGTCATCAGCCCGTTCAACGCCTGGCTGATCGGCCGGGGAGCCATCACGCTTCCGCTGCGCATGCGTCAGCACTGCGCCAACGCCCAGGCGGTGGCCGAGTTGCTCGAGGCGGATCCGCGCGTGGCCTACGTGTACTACCCCGGTCTGCGTTCGCATCCGCAGCACGAGCTGGCCGCCCGGCAGATGCACGGCGGATTCGGCGGCATGCTGGCGTTCGCGGTGGACGGAGGCCCGGAGGCGCAGAACCGCTTCGTCGACGCTCTGCGGCTGGTCACGTCCGCGGTGTCGCTGGGGCATGACGAGTCGCTGATCGTGCACGTCTCCGGCGACGGTCCGCGCGTCGCGCCGTATCCGGAGGTGTTCAAGAGGTACGGTCACCTGCGCTTCTCCGCCGGCATCGAGGACACGGAGGATCTGATTGAGGACTTCCGGCAGGCCCTCGACGCAGCATGCGGGGCCTGACGAGCAGCATGCGG
>CAYVJJ010000064.1:1210-11810 GCA_964451655.1 uncultured Mycobacteriaceae bacterium
GCCTGACGAGCAGCATGCGGGGCCTGACGAGCCGGGCGCCGCGGCCGGGACGCGGCCGTTCCGGCGCGCCACGCCGTCGGAACGGGGAAGATGCAGGTGAGGGGACGATTATGAAGCACGCGTGCTCACCCTGCGCGGGTGCGCGCGGGCATGCATAGGACAATCGTTGCGTGTGGAGGTCCAGGACGGTGAGAACGCTCGGCCGGAGACGACGTGCGGCGGCGGTCGTCGCGGTGACGGCCGCCCTGGTGGCGGGGCTCGTGGCCTGCGCCGACACCCCGTCGTCGGCGGAGGCCATCGTCCGTCAGTTCACGGCGTCGATCAACAGCCGCAACGCCGCGTCGGCCGCCAACCTGACCGACAATCCCGCCGCCGCGCGCCCGGTGATCGAGCAGATGCTGCACGATCTCCCGGCCGAGGACATCGACTACTCGATCGAGCAGGTGGCCACCACCGGTGGCCGCTCCGGGAACCTGAGCCTGGAGGCCGAGTGGGACTTCGGCAAGGACCGTAAGTGGCGGTACACCACCGACGGCCAGCTCACGCAGCTGTCCATCGGCTGGCGCCTGGTGTGGTCGCCGTCGCTGATGGCGCCGAACCTGGATCCGGGCGAGACGGTGCACCTCAACCGCACCGATGCCGCCCCGCCGACGGTCCTGGACGCGGCCGGGAAACCCTTCATGCAGGAGCAGACGGTGCATCAGGTGCGCCTGGACCCGGCGAAGGTGCGTGACCCCGCCGAGACCACCCGCCGCCTGGCCGCCGCCATCGAGCCGGTGGCGCCGCTGCTCACCGACAGCGTTCTCGCATCCAAGCTGGCCGAGGCCCAGGGCGCGCCGGTGGACGTCGTGGCGCTGCGGGACGGCGACTACGCGGTGCTCCAGGACACGCTGAACGCCATCCCGGGGGTCGTCGTCGCGGAGGAGCCCAAGCTGGTGCTGGTCAACGGCCTGACCACGTCCCCGGTCACGGGCGCCATCACCGAGCGCTGGCAAGCCAGCCGCGACCGCACCGCCGGCTGGGAGATCACCATCGACGGCCCGGACGGTGCGCGCAACCGTGTGGCCGGGCATCAGGGGCCGCCGCCCCCGGATCTGGCCACCTCCATCGACCCGAACGTGCAGATGGCGGCCCGCAACGGGGTGGTCGGTGTGGCTCAGCCTGCGGCGCTGGTGGCGTTCCGGCCGTCCACCGGGCAGCTGGTCGCGGTGGCGCAGAACAACCAGGCGAACCAGCAGCAGGGCATCATCGCGTTCGAGCAGGCGAGGCCGCCGGGGGTGATCTTCAAGGCGTTCCTGGAAGCGGCGGGCGTGGACCCGGGGGACACGGACGCCGTTGCCGATACGGCGCGCCAGCTGGGCATCGGCGTGGACATCCCGGTGCCGGGGCTCAAGGTGAGCACCGGGTCGGCGGGCGACGACGGCGTCACCTCCACCGCCTACGGCATGGCGGTCGCCGCTTCGACGATCGCGGTCGGCGCTCTGCCGCACCCGGTGCTGTTCGCCGGCGACGCGGGCGGCCCCCAGGGCGATCCGCCGGCGCTGCCCGGCGACCTGCGTGACAAGTACCGGGGGATGATGCACGACTCGGTGCAGACCGGCGCGCTGACCACGCTGCGGCGGCACGCCGGCCTGGACGCGCTCACCGGCCAGGTGATCAGCACGGAGGAGCATCCTCCGAGCTGGCTCATCGGCATCCGCGGCGACCTGGCCTTCGCGGTGTACGTGGGCTCCACCGCCGACGGATCCAATTCGGTGATCGTGGCCGACCAGTTCCTGCGCACCCTGGAGCAGCCGCCGGCCGAGTGACGGGCGGACGGCGGGGGCGGCCGGCGGGTCAGGCGTCGGGCAGGTAGTGCGGCAGCCGTGACCGCCGCGCCAGATTGACCAGGTCGCCGGGCGGGCCGGTGAGCACGCGCGGGGAGCGCCACACCGCCCGCAGCGTGCGCCGCAGGTCCAGGCCCTTGACCTGGACCTCGTGCAGGGTGCCGGAGGCGATCCACGGCGCCGTCGCCAGCGTGGACAGCACCGCGGGGCCCACCTGGGCGAGCACGCTGGTGCGCACTGCCGCACTGCTGCCCAGTTCCAGCAGCGGAGCCGGACGGGGGTAGTCGGCCAGCGCCACGTCCAGCGTGGTGCGGGTTCCGGATCCGGATTCGCGTACGACCAGCGGCGCGGCGGCGAGCTCGGAGACCGTGAGCGGCCGGTGCAGCCGGGCCCACGGATGGCGCGGGTGCACGACCACCGTGAGCCGGTCCTGACCCACCACCATCGAGTGCAGCCCCTTCGGCACGTGCGGCGACTCGACGAAACCCACGTCGTGGTCCCCGGACAGGACGGCCTCCGAGACCTCGGTGGAGTTCTCGACCCGCAGGTGTACGTGCACGTCCGGGTGCTGCTCGCGGAACGCGCCCAGCCACGACGGCACCAGGTGTTCGGCCACGGTCATCGACGCACCGATGTCCAGCTCCGATTCGCGCTCCCCGCGCAGCGAGACCGCGGCGTCGAGCAGGCGGTCCGCGTCCGCCAGCAGCTCGCGCGCCCAGTGGGCGACCACGGTGCCCTGGGCGGTGAGACGCGAGCCGCGCGGGTTCCTGTCCAGCAGCGGCAGACCCAGCTGCTGCTCGAGCCCCCGGATTCTGCGGGTGGCGTTGGGCTGGGCCATGGCGATGCGGCGTGCGGCGGCGCCCAGGCTGCCGAGCTCGTCGATGCGCACGAGCAGCTCGAGGACGGTGAGATCAGGCCACTCCCGGGTCATGCGAAGAGCATATGCCTGATAGATAAGCCATGCCTCGATGATATGTGTCCATCCGGTTTCGGGGGCTACTGGACCCACGCCCGGAGAACGAGGCTGGAGCCATGACGCAGACCGATGTGGACAGGCAGGCCGCCGACTCGGCGGGGACGGCCGCGGGGCGGGCGCCGCGGACGACGCCCGAGCAGAGTCCGGGGGCCGGCGACGGCTCCGGCAGGCGGGGCGGCCCCCTGCGGCGCCGTGTCCCCTCGCGGGCGCGCGTTGCGGCATGGTGCAGGAATGCGACCCCGGGCCTGGCGTTCGTCGCCGTGTGCACGGCGCTGGCAATGCTCATCGGGCGGTTCATCCCCACGGTGAGCCCCCTGCTCATCGCCATCGTGCTGGGGGCGGTGCTGGCGAACGTGCTCCCGCTGCCGCAGCGCATCGAGCCCGGGCTCACGTTCTCGTCCAAGCGGTTGCTGCGGGCGGGCGTGGCGCTGCTGGGTCTGCAGCTGGTGGTCGGCGACATCCTCGCGCTGGGATGGGGCGTCATCGGTCTCATCGTGGCCGTCGTCGCGGTGGGCATCGTTTTCGGCATGTGGGCCGGCAAGCTCATGGGGCTGACCTGGACGCAGCGGCTGTTGATCGCCTGCGGCTTCTCGATCTGCGGCGCGGCGGCAGTGGCGGCCGCCGATGGTGTGGTGGACGCCGAGGAGGAGGAGACGATCACCGCCATCGCGCTGGTGGTCATCTTCGGCACCCTGATGATTCTGGCGATCCCGCTGCTCACCGACCTGATCGGGCTCTCCGACGAGGACGGCGGACTGTGGGCCGGCGCGTCGATCCACGAGGTGGCGCAGGTTGTGGCCGCAGGCGGCGCCATCGGCGGCGGCGCGTTGGCGGTCGCGGTGGTGGTGAAACTCGGCCGTGTGCTGATGCTGGCACCGGTGCTCACCGCGATCGGGCTGATGAGGCGGCGCAGTGAGCGGACAAGTGCCGGGACCGCGGTGCCGACGGTCGCGCACGATGACCCGGCAGCCGTGCAGCGCCCGCCTCTGGTGCCGCTGTTCGTGGTGGTGTTCATCGCGTTCGTCGCGATCCGGTCGACGGGGATCCTGCCGGACGGGCTGCTCTCGGTGGGGAAGACCATCGAGACGGCGCTGCTCACGGCGGCCATGTTCGCGCTGGGCACGGGGGTGCGTGTGGCGACGATGAAGAAGGTGGGCCCCAAGCCGTTCGTGCTCGCCCTGGTGCAGACGGTGTTCGTCACGGCGCTGGCGCTCGGCGGTGTGCTGTTGGTGGGGTGAGCGTCCGCGTCGGCCGGGCCCTGCGGCTACTTCACTCCGCTCATGAGCCGTTTGATCCCGGGCGATGCGACGGCCAGAAGCGCGCCCGCCGCCACGGCCACCAGGCCCAGCGTCGCGAAGTACGGCCCCTCGTTGTCCTCATCGTAGAAGCGGGCCAGAGTGCCGGACAGCGCGGTGCCCATCGAGACCGACAGGAAGAACAGGGCCACCATCTGGGTGTGGAACGCCTTGGGTGCCAACTTGGTCGACAGCGACAGGCCGATGGGGGAGAGCATCAGCTCCGACCCCGCGAAGACGCCCATGATCAGCACCAGGCCCCACACCGGCGCGGTGTTCTCACCCGCCGGCATCAGCAGCATCAGCAGGAACGCCACCCCCATGCCGGCGGTGCCGAAGGCGAACTTGATCGGCGAGGACGGCTGGCGGTCACCCATCTTGGTCCAGATCGCGGCGAACGTCCCCGCGCCGACGATGATCCACACCGGCTCGATCGACTGCACCCAGGAGACCGGGAACTCCCACCCGAACAGATTGCGGTCCAGCCGCTTGTCGCTGTAGATGGTCATGACCGTGAAGATCTGCTGGAACAGCGACCAGAACACCACCGATGCGATGAACATGGGCATGAACGCGAACACGCGCTTGCGCTCGACGGGCGTGACCTGGCGGCTGGTGAGGATCACCAGGAAGTAGATGACGGCGGCCGCGGTGGCGACGCCGACGACGATGTCCGAAAGATGCTCGGCGGTGATGACGCCGGTGGTCGACAGGATCACGATCACGACGACGGCGACGACGCCGGCGGCGGTGTAGACGAGCCCCTGCCGCCGGGTCAGCGGGTCGTCCGGGCGCGCGCCGATGCCGTGCAGATTCCTCCGGAAGACCGTGTACTGGATCAGCCCCAGCGCCATGCCGATGGCCGCGAGCCCGAAGCCCCAGTGGAACCCGGCGTTGTCGCGCAGCAGCCCCGTGAGCAGCGGGCCCACGAGGGCGCCGATGTTGATGCCCATGTAGAACAGGGAGAAGCCCGCGTCGCGGCGCTCGTCGGTCTCCGCGTAGAGGTCGCCGACAAGGGAGGTCGCCGTGGCCTTCACGCCGCCGCTGCCGAATCCCACGCACACCAGGCCCACGCCCACCCCGAGGAATCCCGGCAGCACCGACAGGGCGATATGACCCGCCATGACCAGGACGGCGCTGTAGAACAGGGTGCGCTCGCCGCCGAGGACCCTGTCGGCGATCCAGGCGGCGAGGATCGTCGAGATGTAGACGAGGCCGCCGTAGGCGCCGACGATGCCGGCCGCGGTGTGCTCCGCGATGCCCAGCCCGCCGTCGGTGGTCTGGTAGTACAGGTAGATCAGCAGGATCCCCTGCATGCCGTAGAACGAGAAGCGTTCCCACATCTCGACGCCGAACAGGTTGGTCAGCGCGAGGGGCTGCCCGAAGAACGCGCGGTCCCGGCGCTCCTCCTCGGGGTCCTGCTGTTGCACGGGGGGCGTAGAACTCATGGGGGACAGCCTTGCATCCCGCTTCGGGCGGCGCGCGGCGAGTCCGGGATTCCCCGAATTGCGGATTCGGTGAATTGTGCAGGTGGGACGCCACGCGCGGCACGGTCGGGGGCAGCGTGCCGTTCGTGAATTCCGGCGGCGCCGGTCTGCGTCCTACCTCCGGCGGGCGGCGGCAAGCTGGGCCAGCAGCCGCCAGCCGACGAGCGTGAGCAGGTTGAACCCGGTGGCCACCAGGACGAACGCGAGAGCGGTCCCCTCGCCGGTCGCCGCGCGCAGCAGCATCCCGCACAGCACCGTCGCGATCCACACGGTGACACCGACCGGCCATGCGCGCAGCGGATGCGGGATGCGCGGTGTACGGCGCAAGAGCGCCAGGACGATCAGCCAGCCGACGGCGAGCCCCACCAGGAACGGCCACGCGGTGGACAGGGTGCCCAGGATCCCCTCGGACTCCTCGTGCGAGCGGCGCCCGAGAGCGGCGAACAGGATCACCAGCAGGGCGTCCGCGATGACGGCGAGCGCCACGATGCCCGGCGTGACGGTGGTGCCCCACGGCCCGGCGGGGCGGCCGTCGCCGCGGGGGGAGATCTGCGGGGGTGCTCCAGTGTCGCTCACGGCCCCCACAGTAGCCGCGGCCGCCGGCACGGCCCCCGCACGCCTGCGCGCGGCCGGCCGGTGGCGGCCGCGCGCAGGCGGTATCGGGTCCGGGGGATGCACCGGCCCCGGGGCGGTCAGTCGGCGGGGCTCGCCTCGACGTCGATGACGATCGTGACCTTGTCGCCGACGGCCGCGCCGCCGCCGTCGAGCGGCATGTCGAAGGTGATCCCGAAATCCTTGCGGTTGATCACGGTCGAGGCCTCGAACCCGGCGATCGGCCCGTCGCCGGTGCCCGGGTTGATGCCGGTGAACTCCAGGTCCAGTTCGACGGGCTTGGTGACACCGCGCAGGGTGAACTCGCCGGTCAGCACGTGCGCGTCGCCCTTGGGGTGGACGCCCGTGGAACGGAACGCGGCGACCGGGTGGGTCTCCGCCTCGAAGAAGTCGGCCGAACGCACGTGCGCATCGCGCTGGTCGTTGCCGGTGCTGAGGGAGCCGACCTTGATGTCGGCGACCACGGACGCCTCGCCGTCGTCGGTGATGGTGATCTGACCGGTGAAGTCGTCGAAGCTGCCGCGGACCTTGCTGACCATCATGTGCCGGACGCTGAATCCGATGGTCGAGTGGACGGGGTCGATGTTCCAGGTACCGGCGGTGAGGCCGGTGTCGAGCACGGACGTCGTCATGTCTGTTCCTCCGCAATGGTTGATGGTTCAACAATGCTAACGCGGGGGAGCCGGCCTTCATTCCCGCCGTGCCGAACCTGCCCGGCGAGGGGGCGTCACCGCGCCTTGAGGCCGACGAGATCCGGCGGATACGAGGAGCGCCGGGGCGTGGCCAGGCGGGTGCGCGCGTCGCGCCCGCGCAGCGTCACCCGTTCACGCGGGCGCCAGTGCGCGGCCTCGGAGCGGCCGGCGGAGTCGATGGTGCGCTGCGAGGCGAGCACCCGGCCCGGGCGCTTCTTGGCCAGGTCGGTGAGGCGCGCGGCCTCGTTGACCGGGTCACCGATCACCGTGTATTCGTAGCGGTTCGATGCGCCGATGTACCCGGCGACGACCGGGCCGGAGGACACGCCGATCCCCGCGTCGGCGATGCCCAGGCGCATGATCTCGGTACGCAGGTCGCGTGCCGCGCGCAGGGCCGCACCGAACGGATCCTCCAGGCGCCCCGGTGCGCCGAAGATGGCCAGCGCAGCGTCGCCCTCGAACTTGTTGATGAACCCGCCGTTGCGGTCCACCACGTCCACCACGACGCGGAAGAAGTCGTTGAGCATGCTGACCACCTCGTCCGGGTGGTGCACGGTGGCCAGGCCCGTCGAGCCGATGATGTCGGTGAACAGCACCGCCACGTCCTCGATCTCGCCGCCGAGCGCCGTGCCCTGCTCGACCGCCTGACGCGCGACGTCCTCCCCGACGTGCTTGCTGAGCAGGTCGCGCACGAGCTCGCGCTCCTCGAGACCGGTCACCATGCGGTTGAATCCGGCCTGCAGCTTGCCGATCTCCGAGCCGTCGTACACGCTCACCCGCACGGTGGTGGAGCCGTTCTCCACCTCGCGCATGGCCTCGCTGACCTGCCGTACCGGATCCGCGATCGACCGCAGGACGTACAGCATCCCCACGGCGCCGACGACGATGGCGATCACGCCCAGCATGAACACCGCGGAACTGATCGAGCCGGTGCGCTCGTGCGCCAGCCCCATGGTGTCCGGGAAGGCCAGCAGCACGATCCCCACCACGGGCATCGCCGTGCTCAGCAGCCACACCACCATGACGCGGGCGGTCACACCCGAGGTGCGCCAGGCGGCGTCGGGGTCGGACGCGGCGGCCAGTGCGACGAGCCCGCGCAGCTCCCGCTCGCCCATCACGTAGGCGAGAGCGCAGGCGGTGGTGGCGCCCATCGTCAGCGTCACCGTGACCAGCACGACCAGCTGTGTGCCGCCCTCCGCGTTGGTGGCGAGGAACAGCGCGAGGCCCACCGCCCACGTGGCGATCTGCACGGTGAGCTGGCGCATCGGCTGCCGCAGCGTGGCGCGCCGCTCACGCGCGGTGGGCGTGCCGCCGCGCGCGGTCCACTCGAGCAGGGGCTTCCCGGCCAGGAACCCGCCGCCCAAGAGCATCACCGCGGCCACCGGCATGAAGACGACGAAGACGATGATGTTGGCGCGGTCGAGCTGCATGGGCGTGACGCCGGTGGGCAGCGGCAGCACCTCCAGCACCAGGAGGAACACCACGACGCCGCCGGTCATGTGTGCAAGCAGCAGCTTGGCCGCATAGGCCAGCACGGGCCGGCGGACCAGCTCGCGTACCTGCGGTGCTTGCATTTGCATACACCCAAGCTAGCGGCTGTCGGGACTCCGCGCCACGGTGCTGCCGGTGGGAAAGTTCACTACCGTCCAGTTGGTCGCGGGATCACCGGCACTTGTCGATCACCTTGTCGGCGAACTTGCGCAGGTTGGCGATCTTCTCCTCCAGCGGCTGGGTGTCCTGCTCCATCTGGTACGGCATGCGGAACCCCACGGTCACATCGGTGACGCCTTTGTCCTCGAGACGCTTGATCCCGTCCACGGAGAACGCATCGATGGAGGCCACATGGATCTCGAACGGCGCGTCCTCCTTGCCCTCCTCCTTCCGGACCGCGGCGAGCCGGGTGAGGATCTCGTCGAGCTCGTCGGACTGGCCGCCCGCGTGCATCCAGCCGTCGCCCAGCCGCACCGCGCGGCGCAGGGCGGCGTCGCTGTGGCCGCCCACCAGCATCGGCACCGGCCGGGAGGGCACCGGGTTGATCTTGATCGACTGCAGGTCGTAGATCTCCCCGTGGTGCTCGAAGTACCCGCCGGAGGTCAGCCCGCGGATGATCTGCATCGCCTCGTTCATGCGCTTGCCGCGCTTGGCGAACGGCACGCCCATCACGTCGAAGTCCTCCGGCCACGGGCTCAGGCCCACGCCCAGGCTCAGGCGGTCGCCGTAGAGGCTCGCGATGGACGCCGCCTGCTTGGCGACGAGCACAGGCGGGCGCACAGGCAGCTTGAGCACGAACGGGACGAAGCGGAGGCGCTCGGTCGCCGCCGCCATCGCCGTGATGAGGATGAACGTCTCGATGAACGGCTTGTTCTCCAGGAACTCGCGGCTGCCGTCCGGCGTGTACGGATAAGTGGAGTCGGAGAACTCCGGGTAGCAGATGCTGTCGGCCACCGCGAACGAGTGGTATCCGGCGTCCTCGGCCGCCTGCGCCAGCGGCACGTAGAACTGCGGGTTCGTCATGGCATCGGCAAAGGTGAAACGCACGCGCTGCTCCCGGGGTAGATGGTGTGTGCTCACGGATCCTGCTGCGGCGTCATGCTAGGCCGGACTGGTGTCCAGCGGGAGTGCCCCACGTGGTCAGTGGGACTGGGCCGCCGGCGGACGCGGCCGGAGTGCCGGTGCCCCGGATTCACCGCAACGGCGCGTGCCGCGGCGCCGCCGGGCGGATACTGCGGTGAAGGCAGCGCAGCACCGCCGGCAGCGTGCGGCGGCGACGGACGCTGCGTGAGCGGAGGAGCCGCCATGAATCCAGCCGATCCGATCCCCGGGCCGGTGGACCTCACCGCCGCACCGCATCTGTCGGGGGTGTTCGCCCCGCAGCGTGACGAGGTGGCCTCGGCGGACCTGCCGGTGGCCGGGGAACTGCCGGCGTCGTTGCGCGGCAGCTACCTGCGCAACGGGCCCAACATGCGCTTCGATCCGATCGGGTCCTACCTCTACCCCATCGACGGCGACGCCATGGTGCACCGCATCGAGCTCGACGGGGGACGTGCCCGGTACCGCAACGCGTTCGTCCGCACCCCCGCGGTGCGGGCGGAGGAAGCCGCCGGGCGCGCACTGTGGCCGGGGATCATGGACCTCTACCGCCCGGGAGCGGACGTGGTGGGCGAAGACCTCGCCGGCACGGACCGGGACCTGCCGGACATCAACGTGGTGCGTCACGGCGGGCGGCTGCTGGCCCTCGCCGAGTCCGCCCCTCCGTTCCGCCTGGACCCCGGCGACCTGCGGACGGTGTGCAAGGAGACCTTCGACGGGACGCTCCCCGCCGGGCTCACCGCCCACCCCAAGGTCGATCCGGCGACGGGCGAGCTGTTCTCGTTCTGCTACAGCCTGGAGGCGCCCTACCTGACGTGGACGGCGATCGGCGCCGACGGTGTCCCGCTGCGGCCCGCCACCGTCGTCGACGGTCTCGATGCGCCGGTGATGATCCACGACATGGCGCTGACCGCCACTTACCTCGTGGTGCCGGTGTGCCCCCTGTATTTCGACATCGCCGCGGCCATGACCGGCGGATCGGTGCTGCAGTGGCGTCCGGAGGAGGGCAGCCGGTTCGCGCTGATCCCGCGCGACGGTGCACCGGTGCGCTGGTGCGCGGGCGAGGCGTTCTGGATGTGGCACACCGCCAACGCCTACGACGCCGGCGACGGCACCGTCGTCC
>CAYVJJ010000065.1:0-11800 GCA_964451655.1 uncultured Mycobacteriaceae bacterium
CCGGCTACACCACCGACTTCCCGGTGGAGCGCATGATGCGTGACGCGAAGATCACCCAGATCTATGAGGGCACCAACCAGATCCAGCGCGTCGTCATGTCGCGCGCGCTGCTGGGCTGAGCCTCCGGTTACGGCAGCGTCCGCGGCTGTGGCAGCGGCCGCGGATTCCGACAGCACCAGTTCACCGACATCGAACGAGAGTGAGAGTATGAAGCAAGTGGGAGTGGTCGGCGGCGGCACCATGGGTGCCGGCATCGCCGAGGTCTGCGCCAAGGCCGGGGCCGCGGTCACGGTCCTGGAGACCACGCAGGAGTTCGCCGACGCCGCGCGCGGCCGCATCGAGAAGTCCCTGGGCCGCGGGGTCAAGGCCGGCAAGCTGGCGCAGGCGGACGCCGACGCCGCCCTCGGTCGCGTGACCGTCACCCTGGAGATGAACGACCTCGCCGACGCCGAGCTGGTCATCGAGGCCGCCCCGGAGATCGAGTCGCTCAAGACCGACATCTTCGGCAAGCTCGACAAGGTGGTCAACAAGGACGCGATCCTGGCCACGAACACCTCGTCGATCCCGGTCATCAAGGTCGCCAACGCCACCGGCCGTCCGGAGAAGGTCGTCGGCGTGCACTTCTTCAACCCGGTCCCGGTGATGCCGCTGGTCGAGATCATCTCCACGCTGACGACATCCGACGAGACCGCCTCCGCCGTCACGGATTTCATCAAGAACACACTCGGCAAGACGGCGGTGCAGGCCGGGGACCGCTCCGGTTTCATCGTCAACGCCCTGCTGATCCCGTACCTGCTCTCCGCGGTGCGGATGTACGAGTCCGGGTACGCCACGAAGGAGGACATCGACGCGGGCATGAAGGGCGGCTGCGGTCACCCCATGGGCCCGCTGACCCTGTGCGACACGGTCGGTCTCGATGTGGCGCTGGCCGCGGCGGAGTCGATGTACGCGGAGTTCGGAGAGCCGCACATGTGCCCGCCGCCCCTGCTGCGCCGCATGGTCGACGCCGGGCATCTGGGCCGCAAGTCCGGCAAGGGCTTCTACGACTACAAGTAGAGCCGCGATGCCGCAGGGCGTGTGAGTGCCCGCTCGCACCCGGACGGACGCCGCGACGAGGGGATGACCCCCGTCGCGGCGTCCGTCTTCCGTCCTCCGGCCGGCCCCGCGACAGTTCCGTGCCGCACCGTCGTCCGCTCCCCGTCCCGTCCCGGCCCGGTCGCGGCTCTGCCGGATCCGCCTGTACACGGATCGCCCACGGGCGGCGGCTCCCACGCGGGATGATGGCCGAAGGCGACGGCACAGCGGCGTTGCGGCGGACGACTGAGGGGATCGCACGGACATGACACGCTCGTGGTGGGGGTGGGGGAACGTCGGCGAGGCGGTGAGCGGCGCCGAGGCCCGGGAACTGGCCGAGCGCGTCGCGGCGCTCGTGCCCGACGCGGACCTGACGGCCCACGATCCTCCGGCGGCCCGGGACGTGCCGCTGCCGCCGCCGCGGCTCGCCGCCCCGGATTCGCTGGGCGGCATCGCATCCGACGACCATGCCGACCGCGCGGCGCACGCGCGGGGCAAGGCGTTCCGGGACGTCGTCCGCAATCTGCACGGCTCGATCGAGTACGCCCCGGACCTGGTGATGCGGCCCCGCTCCGACCAGGACGTGACCGATGTCCTGGACTGGTGCACCGGCGCCGGTATCGCGGTCGTCCCGTTCGGCGGGGGATCGTCGGTGGTCGGAGGGGTGGAGCCGCGCTTCGATGTCCCGTCGGTGAGTCTCGACATGACCGCCATGGACCGCGTGCTGGAGATCGACCGCACCGGCCGGGCCGCGCGTATCCAGGCGGGCGTCTACGGTCCTGCCCTGGAGGATGCTCTGCGACCGGAGGGACTGACGCTGCGGCATTTCCCGCAATCCTTCGAGTTCTCCACGCTCGGCGGATGGCTCGCCACGCGGGCCGGCGGGCACTATGCGACGGTCCTGACCCGCATCGACGCACTCACGGAGGCGATGCGGGTGGTCAGCCCCGCCGGCAGCGGCGAGTCGTTACGGGTGCCGGGCTCCGGGGCCGGTCCGTCGCCGGACGCGCTGTTCCTCGGTTCGGAGGGGGTCCTGGGTGTGATCACCGAGGCGTGGATGCGCCTGCAGGACAGGCCCCGGTTCACCGTGTCGGCGTCGGTGCGGTTCGACTCCTACGAGCGGGCGGTCGCCGCCACCCGGGCACTGGCGCAATCGGGCCTGAACCCGTCGAACTGCCGCCTGCTCGATCCGGTCGAGGCGATGATCAACGCGGGTTCCGCGTCCCCGGGCGGCGTACTCGTGCTGGGGTTCGAGTCCGCCGATCACCCGGTGGACACGGCCATGGGGCGCGCCGCCGAGCTGTGCCGCGACCACGGCGGTGATGTGGGGCGATGGCGCAGTGCAGACAGGCGCGATCCAGACTCCCGCGCCGGCGGGCAGGACGGCGAGGACGGCCCCGCCGGGCGCTGGCGGTCGGCGTTCCTGCGCATGCCCTACCAGCGGGACGCGTTGGCCGCGCGGGCGATGATCGTCGAGACCTTCGAGACGGCATGCACCTGGGGCCGTTTCGACGCGCTGCGCGAGGCCGTCACCGCCGCGGCGCAGGACGCGATGGCCGACGCCGGCGCCCCCGGGGTGGTCTCCTGCCGCTTCACCCACGTGTACCCGGACGGGCCGGCCCCGTACTTCGGTGTGTACGCCGCAGGGCGCTGGGGGAGCACCGTCGCACAGTGGGACGGGATCAAGGCCGCGGTCAGCGATGCGATCGCCGACGCCGGCGGCACCATCACGCACCACCATGCGGTGGGCCGCGACCATCGACCGTGGTATGACCGGCAGCGCCCGGAACCGTTCGCGGCAGCGCTGCGGGCGGCGAAGGCGGCACTCGATCCCGGGCTGGTACTGAACCCGGGAGTCCTTCTCGACCGGCCGGCCGCGGAGGCCGTGGGTCGCGATCGGGGATGACGCGGGTCCACGGGTCGTGACGCGGGTAACCTCGCGGCATGGGTTTCGTGCGTGACGAGCGGCAGGCGATCGTGTCGACGATGCAGCAGGTGGGTGCGGATGCGCCCACGTTGTGCGAGGGATGGACCGTCCGGGACCTGCTCGCGCACCTGGTGCTGCGCGAGCATCGTCCGGATGCGGCGCCGGGCATCCTGCTCCCCCCGCTGTCGCGATACACCGCGCGAGTCCAGAAGAGCATCGCGAACCGGGGCTTCGGAGAACTGCTCGACGCCGTGCGGCAGGGGCCGCCGAGGTTCTCGCCCTTCCGATTCTTCGACGAGCAGGCGAACCTGGTCGAATTCGTCGTCCACCACGAGGACGTGCGGCGCGCCCAGCCCGAGTGGGATCCGCGGGAGCTGCCCGGGCGCGTGCGCGGGGCGCTCTGGAAGTCGGCGGCGATGCTCGGGCGGCGCGCCTACTCCGACTCGCCCGCGCCCGTCGTGCTGGCGGCGCCGGACGGCGCGACGACCCAGGTCAAGCGAGGCGCCGGTGAGGCCGTGACGCTGCGCGCCCAGCCGGAGGAGCTGCTGCTGCACGCATTCGGCCGCGACGCGGTGCGCATCCAGTTCGACGGTCCCGCAGAGGCGGCGCGGGCGGTGCGGGACATGAAGCGCACCATCCCCTGAACCGCGCGTCCCCGGGGCCGGGGAGGATGAGCGCTCCGCCGGAAAGTCAGGGCCCCGGCCGCGCTGGATGCGGGGCCGGGGCCGGGGACGATGGTCGATGTGCGTGGAGTGCGGCAGGCGGTCCTCAGCCGTCCAGAAGTCCGCGGACGGCGGGCGTGAACCGCTCGATGAGTTCATCTTCCGACATCTCGACGAGTGCCGGGGATTTGACGATGTAGCGCCCGTACATCACTCCCACGGTCATCGCGACGACGGTGGTGCTGAGCTTCCGTGCGTGCCCGGAGGATACGCCCGATTCGGTGAGCTTCTTCTCCACCACGTCGCTGGTCGACTTGCCGACGGCGTGGATCAGCTCGTCCGTCTGCGGATCCTCGCCGGCCGACAGGATCAGTCCTGTGAGCAGGCTGCGTGACTCCGGGCGTTCCCACGCGCGGATGATCTCGCGTACGAGGCGTTCGGCGAAGTCCTTGTCGTCCTTGCTTTTCGCGCTTTCATCGAGGACCTTCTCCTCGACCTCCTCGCGCCGCGCCTCGGGCTCGTGATGGCGATAAAGCACCTCACGGAACAGCCCCTGGCGGGACCCGAAGAAATAGTTGATCATCGCGGGGTCGACGCCCGCGTCGTCCGCGATCGATTTCGCTGTGGCCGCTCGGAATCCCTGTTCCGTGAAGGCATGGTAGGCGGCGTCGAGGATCGTCTCGCGGGTATCGGGTCGCCCGGGCCGACGACCGGGCCGGCCGCCACCGGCTTGCCTCCGTTTTATGGGGGCCTGGTCTGTAGCCATGCGAACCATAGTAGAGAGCAGATCGCCTGTTGGCTTCCCGAGATCTTTCCGAGATAATTGAAATCATATCGTTATCGCAGGTCCACGGTAATTTTCTCGATCTCAAAACGGCGCGCCATCGCGGCCTCGTCAGGGTTGCTGACCTGGACGAGCGATGCGCCGGCGGCCAACGGGGCGAGCAATCCGGTGATCACGGACCCGGCGTCGTCCCAGGCCGCCACGGACAGCACCCGATCTGAATCCGTGATCTGCCGCTCCGTCGCATGCTCCCGCGCTCGATCAGCGGTGTCGGTGATGCTCAGGCCGTCGAGAGCGGGTGCGGCGGCGTCGATCCGGCTGGGCATGAACTGGTCGCCGTGCACACGCACCGCGGTTGCGTAGTCGGTGGCCCCCGGCGGCAGGTCCGCGGCAGGGCGGCCGAACGCGTCCAGCGACAGCACCAGCAGCTCGTCGGCGTCGAGGGCGGGGGAAGGATCCCGGTGCGGCGGCAGCGATTCAGCGATGAACGCGACGTCCGCGGGAGCGTCGTCGGCCCCGGGGGCGTCGATGAGCACTTCGCAGCCCGCCCACCAGCAGCCCAGCAGCACGGCAGCGGTCTGCCAGTGCGCGGGCAGTGTGACGCGGGCGCGGGCGCCTGATTCCGCGCCGACCTCGTCGCGCAGCATGTTCGCCGTCTTGGCCGCCCAATTCATCAGCGTCACAGTGGACAATTCCACTCGCTCACCGGTGGCATCGTCGTAGTACGTCACCCGCGGCGTGGCCGGACTGGTGGCCAGGATGGGGTCTACGAGCTTCTCGGTGAGAGTGCGGTGGATAGCGGTCACGATTCACCTCATGCGGCTGTGCGGACGGTGGTGGGGAACAGGCGGTCGATGGTCGGAGGTACGCGGTCGATGGTCTGTGGCGGACGGTCGGCGGTTCGTGGTGGACGGTCGGCGGTCAATTCACGCAACGGGGCCCGCCGTCCGCGCTCACCGAGGGGCCGACGGGATTGGCGGGGTCGGGATCCGCGGAGGGGTCTGCGGCGGCGGACTGACCCGCGGATCCGCCGCCGGCGTCCTGGCCGGCCTGCCCGCCCGCTCCGGAGGCGCCGGAGCCGGCGCCCGAGGTTCCGTCGACGCCTGACACCAGGGTGCCAGACCACTGATCGGACCCCGGCCCGGTGTACTGGCCGGACAGCACCACCGACACGGTTCCGGGGGGCAGGGTGTCGTCCGTGCGGACCTCGAGTCCGCCGAGTGCGCGCGCCACGGCGAGCCCGGCATCGTGGTCGCCGGGCGCGGTGCGCACCTCCGAGGCGCCCGGCGGCGTCCCTGAGTAGTTCGCGACCCGGCCGGCGGTGTAGCCGACGGAACCGAGGGCATCCGACACCGACGAGGCCAGGCCGCCCACGCTGGAGCTGTTGAGGATGTCGACGGTGACATCGCCCGGGGTCACATCCACAGGGCGCGCGGGGTCCTCGGCGGGGCCGTCCTCGCCAGCCTCACCGGCGGGGCCGTCGCCGCCGGAGCCTCCGCCATCGTCGGCGCCCCCGACGAGGCCCGTGAAGAAGCTGTGGACCTCCGCCGGATCCACCTGCACGATCGACTCACCGTCCGGTGAGGTGGCGGAGGGGTCCTGTACGGGGATCGTCCGGAAGGTCACGGCGCCGGCGGACAGGTCCTGCAGGCGCCGCGCGAACCCGATCACGTCCCAACCGGAGTCCACCACGATCGAACGGTGCACGGCGTCGTTGAGCTCGTTGAGCTTGGACGGGCTCGCGAGCATGTCGGCGCTGAGCACCTCGTGCGCCAACGAGGCGAGGTACGACTGCTGGCGCACGATCCGGTCCAGGTCGCCACGTGGAAGGCCGTGCCGTTGGCGCACGAAGCTCAGAGCGTCGGCCCCGTTGAGCGTCTGCGTGCCTGCGGGGAACTGCGCCCCCGAATACGGGTCGTCCACCGGCGCGTTGAGGCACACCGGCACCCCGCCGACGGCATTGGTCAGCAGGACGAAGCCCAGCAGCCCCACCTCGGCGTAGTGATCGACGGTGATGCCGGTCAGATCGGCGACCGCCCCCACCAGCGCCTGCCGGCCCGCGTCGGTGCTCTGGGCCTCCGCTTTCGCCGGATCGGTGCCCTGCTCCAGCAGCCGCTCGCGTGTGAGCTCCTTGGTCACGCCGTAGGCGGCGTTGATCTTCGACATCCCCAGGCCGGGCACGTCGACGTAGGAGTCGCGGGGGATCGAGACCGCGGTGGCCGACGAACCGTCGTTGGGGATGCGGATGAGGATCATCGTGTCCGTGTTGGTGGCGTCGGCCTCGCCGGCGCGGAGCATGTCGAGCTCGTCCTGCGAGAGCGGATTGCCCTGCGCGTCGGTGCGCGAGTCGATACCCACCATGAGGATGTCCACCGCGCCGTCCTTGCCGCCGCCCAGGCCCAGACCGCCGGCGGTGGTGAGGCTGGTGCGCAGCGAGTCCACCTGTTGCCACGCGAACCCGGTGACCACGAGCGCCAGCGCGGAGACGAGGGCCACCACCAACTTGGCCGGGTGCCGCAGCGCGGTGTGCCATGCGGCCGAGAACCCGCCGGCGGCCTGCGGTGCACCTTCACCGGGCTCCGCACGCCGGGCGGCGGACTGACGGGCGCCCGCGGCCTGCCCGGCGTCGGCCCTGCGCGGGCGGGGCTGCGGGGAGTCGGCACTGCGGCGTCGCCCTGCCGTGCGCTGCCGATCGGTGCTGCGCCGCCGTTCGGCCCGGCGGCGGCCGCCGCGGCTGTGCGCTGCGCGGGGGCCGGGTCGCCTTTCGCCGGGCGGGGTGTACCGGCCGCCGCCGCGGCGCCGCGGGTCCGAGTTCCGCCCTCGGCGGGGGTCGCGCCCGTCGGGATCGGACGGCACGGGCACCCCTCCTTCTGTCGGGTGTTCTGCTGCGCGGTCGCTGCGGTCGTCCGCCGGGCGCCGCCTGTCCCATCGTGCCGGGACCGGCGGGCGTTCCCGGGATCCTCGTAAGGCGCCGCGCCGAGTGCGGGGCACCCCTGCGGGGGCACCCGCGGCAGGAGGACCGTCGGTGTTCCAGACTAGCGGGCGCGGGCGCCGCGGGCCGGGAGCGCGACGCGGCCGTGCCAGACTCGGCCCTGACGAGCGCGGCCGCGGGCGCCGCGGTGCAGCGGGAAGGGACACGCGATGACGGCTCGGATTCTGGTCACGGGCGCCGCAGGTCAGCTGGGGTCTGCGCTGCTCTCGTTCTGGCGCGGCGGGGGCGGCGCTGCGAGGGGGCCGGTGGAGGCGGTGGCCGTCGGGTCGGCTGAGATGGACATCACCGATGCGTCGGCGGTGCGGGCCCGGGTGCGCAGGGCGCGCCCGGACGTGGTCGTCAACTGCGCCGCCTACACGGCCGTCGACGCGGCCGAGGCCGATGAGGCGGGGGCGCACGCGGTCAACGCGGCGGGCGCGCAGAACGTGGCCGAGGCCTGCGCCGACGCCGGCAGCGCGCTGATCCACCTGTCCACCGATTACGTGTTCTCCGGCGACATTCCCGAGGCGGGCGACGCGGCGGCGGAACCGCCCGGGTACGAGCCCGGCGATCCGGTGGCTCCGCACACCGCGTACGGGCGTTCGAAGGCCGCGGGCGAGAGCGCCGTGCGGGCGGCGCACCCGGCGGCGGTGATCGTCCGTACCGCCTGGGTCTACACCGGTGCCGCCCGGCCGGGCGGCGGAGACTTCGTGGCGACGATGCGCCGGCTCGAGGCCGAGCGCGACACGGTCGACGTGGTCGACGACCAGCACGGTTCGCCGACCTATGTGCGGGACCTGGCGGGCGGGGTCGCGGAACTCGCCGCGGTGCTCGCGGATCCCCGGCCGGTGCCGGGGACGGTCGCGGGACCCGTGGGCCGGACACTGCACGCGGCAGGGGCCGGCCGGGCCACGTGGTTCGAGGTGGCGCGGGCGGTGTTCGAGGAGCTCGGCGCCGACCCGCGGCGGGTGCGCCCGTGCGGGACCGCCGACATGCCCCGCCCCGCCGCACGGCCGCCGTTCTCGGTTCTTTCCGGCAGGTCGTGGGCCGACGCGGGGCTGACGCCGCTGCGGCATTGGCGGCCGGCGCTGGCCGAGGCGCTGGGAGGGGCGGAACCCGGACGGCGGTCCGGGGATGGCGGTGCGCGGGGGCGGGGCGGGCTGTGACGCGACGCGCAGGCGCGGCACCGCGTTCGGTCACCGGGGGCGGCTGTGGATACCCTGACCGGCGTGACTGAGACCCCCAGCGACGTGCCGGCCTCGGACGCCGTGCCGACCCTGAGCGTGGTGACCGTGACCTATTCGCCGGGGCCGCACCTGCGCGGGTTCCTCACGTCGCTGGCATCGGCGACTGCGCTGCCCACCGAGGTCATCATGGCCGACAACGGGTCCACCGACGGCGCCCCCGAGGCCGCCGCCGAGGAGTTCCCGTCGGCCCGGCTGCTGCGCACCGGCGGCAACATCGGATACGGCGGGGCGATCAACCGCGCGGTGGCCGAGATCGACCCCGGCCGCGAGTTCGTGGTGGTGGCCAATCCCGATGTCCGGTGGAACGCCGGCGCCATCGACACCCTGATCGCGGCTGCACAGCGGTGGCCGCGGGCCGGCTCGCTGGGGCCCACCGTGCTCGAGCCGGACGGCAGCCGTTACCCGTCGGCCCGCGCGGTCCCGGGTCTGCTCGACGGCGCAGGCCACGCGGTGCTGGGGAAGGTGTGGCCCTCCAACCGCTGGACCCGCGCCTACCTGCAGGAGGCGGAGGCCGTCAGCGAGCGGCCCGTCGGCTGGCTCTCCGGTTCGTGCCTGCTGCTGCGCAGGGCCGCCTTCGATTCGATCGGCGGATTCGATGCGCGCTACTTCATGTATATGGAGGACGTGGATCTGGGCGACAGGCTGGGCCGGGCCGGATGGCAGAACGTGTATGTTCCGGATGCCACGGTGGTCCACGCCAAGGGCCACGCCGCGGGGAAGCACCCCGAACTGATGCTGCCGGCGCACCACCGCAGTGCCTACCGGTTCCAGGCCGACCGGCACCCGCACTGGTGGCAGGCGCCGTTGCGCGGTGCCTTGTGGGCCGGCCTGCGCGTCCGGTCGACGGTGGCCGTGGCCTCAGCGGTCCGCGAGCGGGACAGAGCGGAGAACAACTCATGACCGTACAGTCCGGACAGTGGGGCACCGGCCATGCCGGTGCGCCGGAGACGGCCGCGGGGGCGCCCGGGCATCCGTGCCTCGCCGCGGAGACCGACGCGGTGGTGCTGGTCGGCGGCAAGGGGACGCGCCTGCGTCCGCTGACGCTGTCCGCGCCCAAACCGATGCTGCCCACCGCGGGCGTGCCGTTCCTGACGCATCTGCTGGCGCGCATCAAGGCGGCCGGAATCCGGCGGGTCATTCTCAGCACGTCGTTCAAGGCGGAGGTGTTTGAGGAGCACTTCGGCGGCGGGGAGGACCTGGGCCTGACCATCGAGTACCTGACGGAGACCGATCCGCTGGGCACGGGCGGCGGTATCCGCAACGTGCTGCCCAAGATCACCTCCGAGAACGTGCTGGTATTCAACGGCGATGTGCTCGGCGGCACCGACCTGGGCGCGATGCTGCACACCCATGCCGAACAGCGCGCCGACGTGACCATGCACCTGGTACGGGTGGGTGATCCCCGCTCGTTCGGCTGCGTGCCCACCGACGAGGACGGCCGGGTGACCGCCTTCCTGGAGAAGACGGAGGATCCGCCGACCGACCAGATCAACGCCGGCTGCTACGTGTTCCGGCGCGAGGTGATCGAGCAGATCCCCGTCGGCCGCCCCGTATCGGTGGAGCGCGAGATCTTCCCGGCGCTGCTGACGTCGGGCGCGCGCGTCTTCGGCCACGTCGACGCGTCGTACTGGCGTGACATGGGCACGCCCGAGGATTTCGTCCGCGGATCGGCGGACCTGGTGCGGGGCATCGCGCCGTCGCCCGCCCTCGACGGCACGCGCGGCGAGTCGCTGGTGCACGCGAGCGCCGGCGTGGCGCCCGGCGCGCTGCTGATCGGCGGCACGGTCGTCGGCCGCGGCGTCGAGGTGGGCGCGGGTGCACGCCTCGACGGCGCGGTGCTGTTCGACGGGGCCAAGGTGGAGGCCGGCGCGGTGGTGGAGCGGTCCATCATCGGATTCGGCGCCAGGATCGGTCCGCGCGCGCTGATCCGGGATGCGGTGATCGGCGACGGAGCCGATGTCGGCGCGCGGTGCGAACTGGTGGGGGGAGCGCGGGTGTGGCCGGGTGTGGCACTGCCCGACGGCGGAGTGAGGTTCTCCACGGATGTCTGAGGTGTCTGAGCACATGGGCGAAGAAATGGGGCGCAGGAACGGGGCGCAGGGCGCGGCGGTGCCCGTGTACCGGCGGTACGTCGCGCTCGGCGACTCGTTCACCGAGGGCGTGGGCGACGACGACCCGTCGTGCCCCAACGGACTGCGCGGCTGGGCGGACCGGGTGGCCGGGCAGTTGGCCCTGCACGCGGACCGTTCCGGCCGAGAATTCTCCTATGCGAACCTCGCTGTCCGGGGGAGGCTGCTGCCGCAGATCCTCGACGACCAGATCGCGCCGGCGCTGGCGATGCGGCCGGACCTCGTCACCGTCTACGCCGGCGGCAACGACATGATGCGTCCGTCGCTCGACCTGGACGCGCTGGTGGCGCGGTACGAGGACGCCCTGACCCGGCTCGTGTCGTCGGGGGCGAAGGTGCTGGTGTTCACCGCCTACGACGCCGGCTGGGCCCCGGTGTTCCGGAGGCTGCGCGGCCGCACCGCCGTCTACAACGAGCTGTTGCGGCCCGCGGCGGCCCGGGCGGGCGCGCAGATCGTCGACTACTGGAACATGAGCGGATTCGACGACACGCGGATGTGGGACACCGACCGGCTGCACATGTCACCGCTCGGACACACGCGCATGGCCGCCGAGGTGCTCGACGCGCTCGGCGTGCCGCACGGAATCGCTCGGCCGCAGCTGCCGCCCGCGCCGGTGCCGACGAAGGCCGAGCAGCGCGATTCCGACCGCGAATGGCTGCGCACGTTCCTCGTGCCGTGGCTGGGGCGCAGGGTGCGCGGGGCGTCGTCCGGGGACGGCGTCGAGCCGAAATACCCGGCGCTGACGCCCGTCGAGCCGGCCGGCGTATAACGGCCGTCGGGCGGGGCGGCGCGGGGGACGGGGCCGCTCAGCGCGACCGTGCGAGGGCGAGCATCCGGGCGACGGTCTCGTGCTCGGCGGTCGTGGGCAGCGCGTCCGCGCGCCACCAGCGCAGATCGTCGGACTCGGCCGAGCGGACCGGACGGGCGCCGGCGGGAGCGACCACCAGGAAACGCACGTCCAGGTGCCGTGTGGGCACGCCCAGCGAGCAGGTGATGGGGTGGGTGT
>CAYVJJ010000066.1:0-11320 GCA_964451655.1 uncultured Mycobacteriaceae bacterium
GCCTGCCGAGCAGGGTCCGGGGGCGGTGCAGGCCCGGGGTGTCCACGAGCACCAGCTGCGCCCCCGGTGTGTTGACGATGCCGCGGATGGTGTGCCGGGTGGTCTGCGGGCGGTTGGAGGTGATCGCCACCTTCGAGCCGACCAACGCGTTGGTCAGGGTCGACTTGCCGGTGTTCGGGCGGCCCACGAAGCACACGAAGCCCGAGCGGAACACGCGCTCGGAACTGCCGGTGCCGGTATCAGCGGGGGTCTCGGGCATCGTCCTGCTCTTCCTCGTCGTCGGTGTGCTCGGACGTGTCCTGTCCGGCGCGGTCCTGTCCGGCGCGGTCACGGGTGCCCTCGTCCGGCACCGGGGCGTCCGGGTCGCGCTCGGCCAGCACGGTGCTGATCCGGATCCGTCCACGCGGGTTGGTGCCGCCCTCGCCGGTGAGGATGAGCCCGCCGGTGCGCACGGTGGAACCGGGCAGCGGCACACGCCCCAAGGCGTGGGCCAGGAGCCCGCCCGCCGTGTCCACCTCCGGATCGTCCATCTCGATGCCGAACAACTCGCCGAGATCGTCCAGCGGCAATCGGGACGAGACTCGGTAGCGGCCGTCGCCGAGACCGGTCACCGGCGGGGTCTCCGACTGGTCGTACTCGTCGGCGATCTCGCCGACGATCTCCTCGAGCACGTCCTCGATGGTGACCAGCCCCGCGATACCGCCGTATTCGTCCACCAGCATCGCCATGTGGTTGCGCGTGCGCTGCATGTCGTCGAGCAGCTCGTCGAGTCGCTTCGAGTCGGGCACGAACACGGCCGGCCGCATCAGATCGGCCACCGTGACGCTGCCGCCGCCGTCGACCGAATAGTAGGTGCGCGTGACAAGGTCCTTGAGGTAGACGATCCCCAGGATGTCATCGGCGCTCTCGCCGATCACCGGGATCCGCGAGTGGCCGCTGCGCACCGCGAGGGACGTCGCCTGCCCCGCCGTCTTGAACTGCTCGATCCACACCATCTCGGTGCGCGGGACCATCACCTCGCGCGCGGACGTGTCGCCGAGGTCGAACACCGACTGGATCATCCGGCGCTCCTCGTCGGCCACGACCCCGCGCTCCTGGGCCATGTCCACCAGCTCGCGCAGCTCGATCTCGGTGGCGAACGGGCCCTGCCGGAACCCGCCGCCCGGGGTGATGGCGTTGCCGAGCACGATCAGCAACCGGCTGACCGGGTGCAGCAGCGTTCCCATCATCTGCAGCGGCAGCGCCGAGGCCAGGGCGATGCCGTAAGCATGCTGGCGCCCCAGGGTGCGCGGGCCGACACCGATCACCACATAGCTCAGCACCACCATGATCGCCGCGGCGGTGACCAGCGCCCACACTTGCGGCAGCGCGTCGATCAGGACCGCGGCCAGCATGACGGTGGCCACCAGTTCGCACACGATCCGCAGCAGCACAAGCAGGTTGATGTAGCGGGGGCGGACTGCGACGACGCGCTGCAGCCGTCCTGCGCCCGGGCGCTCCTCCTTGACGAGCTCGTCGACGCGCGCCGGGGAGATGGACATGACCGCGGCGTCGAGCGCTGTGAACACGCCGCCCAACGGGACCAGGACGATGACGCAGACGACGAGGATGATCTGGTCGGGATCCACCGTCAGGCCCGGCCCCGGGTCCCGGTGCCTCCGCCCGCGCCACGGCCTCCGGCATCACGACCGGCGGGATCGTCGCTGACGAATCCCATCCGGCCGAGCAGGCGATTGTCGCGTTCGGCCAGCGCCGCGCGGCGCACGGCGTCCTCCTGCTCGCGGTACCAGGCGGACAGCAGGTCGGCCTGCAGCGCGAACATCTCACGTTCCTCGGCCGGTTCCGCGTGGTCGTAGCCCAGCAGGTGCAGCACTCCATGGACGGTGAGCAGCGCCAGCTCATGCTCGACGGGGTGGCCGGCCTCCTGCGCCTGCCCCGCCGCGAACTCAGGGCACAGGACGATGTCGCCCAGCACGGCCGGCCCCGGCTCGGCCGCGTCCGGGCGCCCGCCCGGAGTCATCTCGTCCATGGGGAACGACATGACGTCGGTGGGGCCGGGCAGGTCCATCCACCGCACGTGCAGGTCGGCCATCGTGGCGATGTCGACCATCGTCATCGACAGCTCCGCCGCAGGATGGACCTCCATGCGCTCCAGCGCGTACCGCGCGACGTCGACCAGCGCGGCCTCGTCGATGTCCCACCCCGACTCGTTCGCCACCTCGATGCTCACTGGACAACCTCGATGCTCACTGCACAACCTCGATGCTCACTGCGCCCCGCCCCTCGTCCTCTGCGCGCCGGTCTCCCGCGGACCGGCATTCCTGCACCGATCCGGGTCGCGACGAGCTCTGCCGTTATGGTGCCTCATCCGCGCCGTCGACCCTGCGCCGCGCGCCGCTGGGCCCGGTTGCCGGCGAAGTCCCCGCCGCCGACCGCCTCGACCGCCCCGGATCGCGCCGCATCCGTCTCGAAGCGCTCGTAGGCGTCGACGATATCGGACACCAGACGGTGACGCACCACGTCGCGGCTGGTCAGCTGAGCGAAGTGGATATCGTCGATCCCGCCCAGGATCTGCTCGGCCGCCCGGAGCCCCGAACGGGCGCCGCCCGGCAGGTCCACCTGCGTCACGTCGCCGGTCACGACCACCTTGGAGCCGAAGCCGAGGCGGGTGAGGAACATCTTCATCTGCTCGGCGGTGGTGTTCTGGGCCTCGTCGAGGATGATGAACGCGTCGTTGAGGGTGCGGCCGCGCATGTAGGCCAACGGCGCCACCTCGATGATCCCGGACTCCATCAGCTTGGGGATGGCCTCCGGCGCCATCATGTCGTGCAGGGCGTCGTAGAGCGGCCGCAGGTAAGGGTCGATCTTCTCGCTGAGAGAACCGGGCAGAAACCCCAGACGCTCGCCCGCCTCGACCGCCGGCCGCGTCAGAATGATGCGGTTGACCTGCTTCGACTGCAGTGCACTGACAGCCTTCGCCATGGCCAGGTAGGTCTTGCCGGTGCCCGCGGGGCCGATGCCGAACACGATCGTGTTCTGGTCGATCGCATCCACGTAACGCTTCTGCCCGAGCGTCTTGGGCCGGATGGTCTTGCCTCTCCGGGACAGGATGTCCAGGCTGAGCACCTCGGCCGGCGACTCGGGAGCCCCCTCGGTGAGCATGCCGACCGTACGTTCCACCGTCTCCGGCGCGATCTGCTGGCCGGCGCGGCTGATGCGCGCGAGTTCCGCCACCGCCTGCTGCGCCAACTCCACCTCCGGCCCGGTGCCGGAGAACGTCACATCATTGCCGACGACGTGGATGTCCGCACCGAGCCGATGCTCCAGCACCCGCAGGTTGCGGTCTGCAGTGCCCAGTAGCGGACGGATGGTGTCCGGATGCACCGTCATCGTGGTGCGTACCCGGCCGGACCCGGCCGGTTCTTCTGTCACGGGATCGATCTTGTGGGTCACGGAGTTGCTGTGTCCTGCTTTCGGTGGTTCGGCGACGTGGCCTCCCGGGGGAGGAGCGTGCCTGGTGTTCAGCCGGTGCGGCCCCGACGTGCACGCACCCGTGGCGGTGCGCCTCGCGGTCGCGGGCCGGGGCGGCAGGCTCTGCGGTGTCCCGGCACCTCAGTCTACCGCCTCAGGAGCGGTATTCGAGCGGCGATCGCGACCAGCGTCCGCTCACCGCTCCGATCGCCCCGAGCGCCACCGCCGCGGCAGCCGATGTGCGGAGCACCTCGGGCCCCAGGCGGACCGCACGCGCGCCGGCCTCGGCCAGCGCGGCCAGCTCCGCGTCGTCCACCCCGCCTTCGGGGCCGACGACGAGGGTCACCGATGCGGCGTCGGAGATCTGCCTGAACGGCAGCGTGGCGTCAGCGGACTCGTGCAGCACCAGCACCAGACCGCCGGAGCCGCCATCGTCCCGAAGGCGCCGGAGCAGTGCTGCGGTGTCGTGCAGCGCCGCCACCTCAGGGACGTGTGCCCGCCGTGCCTGTTTGGCCGCCGCCCGGGCGGTCGCCGTCCACTTGGCCAGCGCCTTGCGTGCCTTCTCGTCGGTCTTCCAGCGCGCGACGCACCGTGCCGCCTGCCACGGGATGATGGTGTCGGCGCCGGCCTCCGTGGCCAGGTCCACCGCAAGCTCGGCGCGCTCCGACTTGGGCAGCGCCTGCACCACCGTCACCCGCGGCCGCGGCGGAGGGACGACGTCGGTCCCCTCGCACCGCAGTACGAGGCGGTCGCGTTCCGCCTCCTCCACCCGGCACTGCGCCACGCCGCCGCGGGTGTCGGACAGCAGCAGCGCATCGCCGCGGCCGAACCGGCGCACCGTGGCGGCGTGCCGGCCCTCGGCGCCGTCGAGCACCGTCCGCTCCCCCGCCCCGGGCAGCGATTCGACGTAGAAGACCGCGGCGGCCACGTCGCTAGCGGCCCGAGAACACGTCGCGCAGCTTGGAGAACAGGCCTGTGCCGTTCTGGCTGCGGGCGCTGACGATCTCCGGCCCCTCCGCGCCCGACGCGTCGCGGAATGCCGCCAGCGCGTCGGTCTGCTTGCCGTCCAGGTGCGTCGGGACCACCACGTCGAGGTGCACGATGAGGTCGCCGCGCTGCCCCGAACGCAGCCGCGGCATGCCCAGCCCCTGCATCCGGACCGTCTGCCCGGGCTGCGTCCCGGCGGCGATGTCCACCTCCACGGGGCCGTCGATGAGGGTCTCGAGCTGCATCGTCGTGCCCATGGCGGCGTCGACCATCGGTACACGGGCGGTGCAGTGCAGGTTCTCGTCCTCGCGGACGAAGACGTCGTGCGGCTTCTCGTCCACCTCCACGTAGAGGTCGCCCGCGGGACCGCCGCCGGGACCCACCTCGCCCTGCGCGGCCAGGCGGATGCGCATCCCGTCGCCGACACCCGCCGGCACCTTGATGGTGATGTCGCGGCGCGTGCGGACACGGCCGTCGCCACCGCACTTGCGGCACGGGTCGGAGATGATCTCGCCCACGCCACGGCAGCTGGGGCAGGTGCGCATGGTGACCATCTGGCCCAGGAACGAACGCTGCACCGACTGCACCTGACCGGCGCCGCCGCACGTGCCGCACCGGGTCGGCGCGCTGTCGCCGTTGGTGCCCTTCCCGCTGCACACGTCGCACAGTACGGCCGTGTCCACAGTGATCTGGCGGGTGAGCCCGGTAGCGCACTCCTCCAGGGTCAGCGCCATGTTGAGCAGCGCGTCCGAGCCGGGCTGTACACGGCTGCGCGGTCCCTGCGCACCGCCCCCGGCGCCGCCGCCGAAGAACGCCTCGAACACGTCGCCCAGGCCACCGCCGAAGCCCCCGAAACCGCCGCCGCCGAAGCCGCCGCCGGCCCCCGCGGTCTCCATCGGGTCGCCGCCCATGTCGACGATGCGGCGCTTCTCCGGATCGGTGAGGACCTCGTAGGCGGTCGTCACCTCACGGAAACGCGCCTGCGCAGCCTCATCCGGGTTGACGTCCGGGTGCAGTTCCCGCGCGAGCTTGCGGTAGGCCCGCTTGAGCTCCTGGTCGCTCGCGCCCTTGTCCACGCCCAGAATCGCGTAGTAGTCCCGTGCCACGTCGTGTCCAGTCCTCACCTGTTCGGATCTCGTTCACCCCATCGGATCGCGACGATCCGATGGGTTTCCGTCTGTCTGCGCCGGAGTACCCCGCGCACCGCTTCCGGATGCCCGGGCCGCGCCGCGACCGGCTCCGGCCCCACGGCGGCCGTCACCGGCCGGCGATCGCCTCGCCGACGTACCGGGCGACCGCGGCCACCGCTGCCATTGTCCCCGGATAGTCCATCCGGGTCGGACCCAGGACCCCCATTCCGCCGAAGGTCGTGCCCGCCGTGCCGTAACCGGTGGTCACCACAGAGGTGCCGCGGATCTCCTCCGCGTTGGTCTCCTCACCGATGCGCACCAGCACCCGGCCGTTGTCATGCGCCGATTCCAACAACCGGAGCACCACGACTTGTTCCTCGAGCGCCTCGAGCACCGACCGCAGCGAACCCGGAAAACCGGTTCCGAGGCCGAAGTCCTGCACATTGCGAGTCAGGTTCGCGGTGCCGCCCAGCAGCAGCCGCTCCTGCGGGTCGTCGACGAGCGTCTCGATGAGCACCGTCGCCGCGCGCAGGACCGCGTTGCGCAGATACGACGGCGCGGTCTCCGGAAGCTCCGCCACCGCCGCCGACGCCTCGGTGAGCTTCTTGTCCGCCAGCGCCCCGGCGAGCATGTCCCGCAGCCGGGCGAGGTCGTCGTCGGAGATGACGTCGCCGAGTTCGACGATGCGCTGGTCCACCCGGCCCGAGTCCGTGATCAGCACCAACAGCAGCCGCGCCGGCGTCAGCTGCACCACCTCCAGGTGCCGGACCGACGAAGCGTTGAGGGTGGGGTACTGGATCACCGCGACCTGGTGGGTCAACTGCGCCAGCAACCGTACGGCCCGGTGCAGGACGTCGTCGAGGTCGACGGCGCCGTCCAGGAACTGCGCTATGCCGCGGCGCTCCGCCTGCGAGAGCGGCTTGATGGCGGCCAGCCGGTCCACGAACTGCCGATAGCCCTTGTCGGTCGGCACCCGACCGGAGCTCGTGTGCGTCTGGGTGATGTAGCCCTCCGCCTCCAGCACCGCCATATCATTGCGGACCGTCGCGCTGGACACCCCCAGGTTGTGGCGGTCCACCAGCGTCTTCGAGCCGACCGGCTCCTGAGTGGAGACGTAGTCGGCGACGATCGCACGCAGGACCTGGAACCGCCGATCCTCGGTGCTGGACACCGGACTCCCACCTCCTGGCTGCGTCTACGCGGGCGCATGGTCTGCGCGGGTGCATACGGGACCCGGCTCGCGCCGGACGAGATGCTCGTCCCGGCGGTGACGGCCCCGGATCCGGGGCACGCGCGGGACGGCCTGTTCCACCGAAATACCACCGGCTTCCACCGAAGTACCACCGCCGAAGAACCATCATGCGTGAAGACGGGCCCTGCCACCAGTCTAGTCGGAGCCGGCACCGCCCCGGCCGCGGCCGCACGGGGCGGGACCGGGCCGGCACATCGCCGCAGCGCACGGGGAACGGCGGCCCGCCGGCGGACGCGACGGCTGTCCGTGCGGCGTGATCGTGACTATCCTGCGTCGGGGCCGCGCAGTCGGCTTCGGGGGTCGGACGCGGTCGGCACGAGACACGACCAGTGAGGACGGCACAGTGATCTTCAAGGGAGTCAGGGACGGCAAGCCGTACCCCGACCACGGCATGTCCACACGCGACTGGTCGAAGATCCCGCCACGTCAGATCCGACTGGATGAGATCGTCACCGTCACCACCGTCCTCGAACTGGACAGACTGCTGTCCGAGGACTCCACGTTCTACGGCGACCTGTTCCCGCACGTCGTCTGCTGGCGCGGCACCTGCTACCTCGAGGACGGGCTGCACCGCGCCGTCCGGTCCGCGCTGCGCGGCCGTCCGGTGCTCCACGCGCGCGTGTTCGACTACGACGCGCTCACCGGGTTCGACGGCTGACCGGGGCCGCAGGCCGGGCGGGACGAGGAAGCCGGCGTCGGGGCGTCCGTCCCGGGGATCACCCGTGCGGGATTCGCCGGGTTGATAGGAAACAGGTACGGACCATGACGGCGGCGGACGTGTCCGCCGCCGAGCGGGGCGGCAACCGGCGGGACCGCCGCACCCGGCGGGCCGGAGACGGCGCCGGGCGGACCGAGAGGATTGCGCTTGCACGACTCCCCTGACAGCGGACGCGACGACGGCACCCGGGGCGGCTCCACCCTGGAGGTGGGCCGGAACGCGCTGCTGGCCGTCCTGGTCTCCGGTGCCTTCGTCATCATCCTGAACCAGACGCTGCTCAACACCGCGCTGCCGTCGTTCATGGAGGATTTCAGCATCACCGCCAACTCGGCGCAGTGGCTGACCACGATCTTCATGCTGGTCAACGGGATCATGATCCCCGTCACCGCATTCCTGATCGGGAAATTCACCACGCGGACCCTGTTCCTCACGGCGATGAGCGTGTTCATCGCCGGCACCGTCGTGTGCGCGCTGTCACCGGTGTTCCCCGTGCTGATCGCCGGACGCATCCTGCAGGCCGCCGGCGGCGGCATCATGATCCCGCTGATGCAGACGATCCTGTTCGCGATCTTCCCGCTGGAGAAGCGCGGAACCGCGATGGGCACGTTCGGCCTGGTGATCGCCTTCGCCCCGGCGATCGGCCCCAGCCTGTCCGGCTGGCTGGTCGACCACTACCCGTGGCAGGTGCTGTTCTACATGGTGCTGCCGATCGCCGTCATCGCCACCGTCATCGCCTACTTCATCCTCAGGAACGTCACCGACCAGACCGATCCGCGGCTCGACATGCTGTCGGTCATCCTGTCGTCTCTGGGCTTCGGCGGACTGCTCTACGGCTTCAGCGAGGCCGGCACCAACGGGTGGGGCCGCGCGCTGGTGGTCGTGCCCCTCATCGTCGGTGTGACCGCATTGGCCCTGTTCGTCGCGCGCCAATTCCGCCTCGACGAACCCCTGCTGGAGATCCGGGTACTCCGGTATCCGATGTTCACACTCAACACCGTCCTGGGCATGTGCGTGTTCATGGCGATGCTCGGCGGCATGACCGTGCTGCCCTTGTACATGCAGAACATGCGCGAGTACTCGGCTCTGGATTCCGGGCTGGCGCTGCTTCCCGGGGCCGTCGCAATGGGGGTGATGTCACCGATCACCGGCCGGCTGTTCGACAGGTTCGGCGCCAAATGGCTGGGCGTCGTCGGCTTCGCGATCGTGACGGTCACCACCTTCATGTATGCGACGCTCGACACACACACCACGTTCGCCTACATCGCGCTGGTCAACGTGGGCCGGATGTTCGGCACCGCCATGGTGATAATGCCGATGACCACTGCCGCGCTCAACGAGTTGCCCCGGCACCTGATCCCGCACGGCACCGCCATGAACAACACGCTGCGGCAGATCTCCGCATCCGTCGGTACGGCGATCCTGGTCACCGTGATGACCAGCACCGCCCGCGACCCGCAGCAGTACGGGGCCGACGGGCTGATCCACGGGGCCAACATGTCGTTCGTCGTGGCCGGGGCCATCAGCGCGGCGGGCATCGTCGGCTCGCTGTTCATCAAGCGGCACGCGTCCGCGGACCCTGAGCGCAGGCGGGTCGACGTCGTGGCCGGATCGGGAGACTGAGAGGTCACTGCACCCTCGCCGACGTCGTCCTCCGGGCCCCAATGCGATCCGTCGCATGCCCGACCGGTCGGCGCGTCAATCCAGGATGTCGCGCACCACGGCGTCGGCGAGCAGGCGGCCGCGGTCGGTGAGCACCAGCCTGTCCCCGGCCTCCGCGGCGAGACCGTCCGCGATCGTGCGCTGCACCGCCGCGCGTTCGGCCTCCGACAGTTCCGCCAGGCGCAGGCCCGTGGCCAGCCGCGTGGTCAGCAGCACCCGTTCGACGTGCCGGTCCTCGTCGTCGAGGACCTCGGTGCCCGCCACCGGCAGCACACCCTCCGCCAGCGCTGCCGAGTAGGACGCGGGATGCTTGACGTTCCACCAGCGCACACCGCCGATGTGGCTGTGCGCGCCGGGGCCCGCACCCCACCAGTCGCCGCCGTCCCAGTAACCGATGTTGTGCCGGCACTCGCCGCCCGGCCGGGACCAGTTCGACACCTCGTACCAGCGCATTCCTGCCGCGCTCAGCCGCCGGTCCACCAGCTCGTAACGCTCGGCCAGCACATCGTCGTCGGGCTCGGGGAGTTCGCCGCGGCGCACCTTCCGGGCCATCGCCGTGCCCTCCTCGACTATGAGGGAGTAGGCCGAGACATGGTCCGCCCCGGCCTCCAGCACCGCGTCGAGCGAGGCCGCGAGGTCCGCGTCGCGCTCACCGGGGGTACCGTAGATCAGGTCCAGATTCACGTGCTCGAATCCGGCGGTGAACGCCTCCCGGGCCGCCTCCGCCGGACGGCCGGGCGTGTGGACCCGGTCCAGCGTCGCCAACACGTGCGGCGCCGCCGACTGCATGCCCATTGAGACGCGCGTGTAACCGCCCTCGCGGAGCCGCTCGAAGAACCGCGGAGACGTGGACTCCGGGTTGGATTCGGTCGTGACCTCCGCGCCGGGTGCGAGCCCGAAGGTCGAACGCACCACGTCCAGCACCTCCACGAGCCGGTCCGCCCCCAGCAGGGAGGGCGTACCCCCGCCGACGAACACCGTCTGCGCCGCGGGCAGGTCCAGGCCCCGGGCGGACAGCAGCCGCGCCGCCGACTCCATCTCCGCCCGATAGGCCTCCGCCCACGATTCCGGCGACGCCGAAGTGCCCAATTCGCCCGCGGTGTAGGTGTTGAAGTCGCAGTAGCCGCACCGGGTCGCGCAGAACGGCACGTGGACGTAGACGCCGAACGGCCGGCCCGCGCCCCAGCCCGCACCGGCCTCCGGCAGCGCAGACTGCGGAAGTTCCAGAGGCACCGTCCGTGCACGTCTCATCGTCGCCCCGTTTCCGTGGTGGTCGTCGCTGTCGGATGGGTCGGTCCCGGGTGCTGCTGCGCCGGACACCGGCGTCCCCGGGAACCGCCGCCGCTGCGGTGGCCGGCCGGAGCAGCGACCGGGGCGGTGGCCGGCCTGTGCAGTTGCTGTGGCCGGGCGGTGCCGCCCCTCCGGCGCCGGGGCCGCACCCCCAGTGTCCCCGGTGACCGCGCCGAGCGCGTACCGCGGCCCCGGCACCGCCCGGAATACGGCTCGTGATCTGCCGCCGCGCCTGCCGCGCACCTCTTTGCTCGGCGCGCTCCGGCTCACGTGCATCGGGGTACGACGCACCGCCACCACCGCGCATCCGCGCGCGGGACTGTCACCCGCGCTCCGACTCACCGACATCCTGGAGCTCTTGCGCACGCCTTGCGACGACACGCCGGGAGAACCGGCGCGCAAGAGGAAGATCGACGGGCCGATCCGAGATCAGCGCGCAAGTGACAGATACGTGCGCGCCGCAGGGCTCACCGCCGTTGCCGCTGTCGGACCCACCCGCCAGCACCGGGGGCTCACCGCCGTCGCCGCAGCCGGAGCGCCACCACGCCGAGCACCGCGCCACCATGCCGAGCACGCCGGCGGCCGCTTCTCCGCTGCCCGATTGCCGCCTCTCCGCTGCCCGATTGCCGCCTCTCCGCTGCCCGATTGCCGCCTCTCCCTTGCCCGGTTACCGCCTCTCCCTTGCCCGGTTACCGCCTCCACCTGCCCGGTTGCCGTTTCCGGCAGGGCCCATGGCACAATGGTCGGCGTGATCGGATACGGAGTGTTGCTGGCGACGCGTCGCCACGTCGACCTCAAGCGCACCTGCAGCGG
>CAYVJJ010000067.1:0-11037 GCA_964451655.1 uncultured Mycobacteriaceae bacterium
GCTCCTCGACGTAGGCGAGGTCGCCGCCCTCGACGATCCCGTAGAGCCTGGTCGCCCCGCCGTATGCGGGCCCGCTCGCGCTGCGGATGACCACGTCGGTGGCCATCTCCCAGGACGTCTGGTTGCGGGGGGCTCCGTAGAACATCTCGATGACGCCGGAGCTGTGGGTGAGCATGAACTCGATGACGTCGTCCGCGGTGATGCGCCAGTACCCGGTCTCCCGCATCGTGGGGCGCACGTAGGCACCGGAATCGTCCAGCAGCCATGCCCGCGATTCCCAGCACAGGTAGTCGCCGCCGTCATGGCTGACGATGACCTGCTGGCCGAACCGGTGGCTGCCGAGTGCGGGGGAGTCGCCCTCCCCCTCGCCGCGCCACACGCCGACCAGCGGCAGCAGCGCCAGCAGCGCCGGGTTCAGGTCCGGGCCCTGGCGCAGGTTCGCGGTGTCGTCCGGCACCGGCAGCCCCTCGAGGTTGCCCACGTTGCGGCCCCCGGCGCCGGTGGCCGAGGAGCGCTCCGCCGCCGCGGAGATCGCCCGGTCGGCCGAGCCGGGGACCGGGCCGTTGCTCCCGCCCCGCTCCGCAGTGCCGTCGGACGGGGTGTCACCGTGCGGCGGCTCCGCCATCACTGGTCGGGGGACTCGTTCGTGATCGCGCGCATGACCGTGTAGACGGCGAACCATGCGATGGCGATGCTGCACAGGACCAGGAGGATCGTAAAGAAGATTTCCACGTCGGCCATCCTATCGTCCCCGGCCGACCGCAGGAACACGGTGGCCGGTGCCGCGCAGACGACGGGGACCCGGCGCGCTGCGGCGCCGGGTCCCCGTCCTCCCCGGATGCGGCCGGGGAAGCCTGCACCGGTCAGGCGTCGAGGGTGATCGTCACCTCGTGGACGCCCGGTCCGTCGGCCGTGACGGTCGCGTCGCCGTTGCCGGCCGACGAGAGCGCGCGCACGGTCCATTCACCGGGGCCGGCGAAGAACCGGAAGTCGCCGGTGGCCGACGCGACCACCTCGGCGGTGAACTCACCGGACGAGTCGAGCAGCCGGACGAAGGCGCCGCCCACGGGCTGCCCGTCCTTGCCCTCGACACGGCCGGTGAGGACGGTCTCGGTCTCGGTGTCGACCCCGGCGGGCAGGGTCTGGCTCTGCACTGGTGCTCCGCACATGATGTGTGTTCCCTACTCTCTTCCGGTGATGCCTTACGCGCCCTGCTCGATGGGGGCGCCGACGAGCGAGCCGTACTCGACCCAGCTGCCGTCGTAGTTCTTGACGTTCTTCTTTCCGAGGAGCTCCTGGAGCACGAACCACGTGTGGCTCGAGCGCTCGCCGATACGGCAGTAGGCGATGGTCTCCTTGGAGTCGTCGAAGCCCTTCGCCCCGTAGAGCTCGGTGAGCTCCTCGTCGGACTTGAAGGTGCCGTCCTCGTTGGCGGCCTGGCTCCACGGGACGTTGAGGGCGCCGGGGACGTGGCCGCGGCCCTGCGCCTGCTCCTGCGGCAGGTGCGCCGGTGCGGCGAGCTCGCCGGAGAACTCGCCGGGCGAGCGCACGTCGACCAGGTTCTGCGTGCCGATCGCGGCGATGACGTCGTCGCGGAAGGCGCGGATCGAGGCGTCCGGCTCCTGGGCGACGTACTCGGTGGCCGGGCGGTCGACGACGTCGGTGGACAGCGGGCGGGCGTCGAGCTCCCACTTCTTGCGGCCGCCGTCGATCAGCTTGACGTCCTTGTGGCCGTAGTACTTCAGGTACCAGTACGCGTAGGCGGCGAACCAGTTGTTGTTGCCGCCGTAGAGGACGACCGTGTCGTCGTTGGAGATGCCCCGATCGGAGAGCAGCTTGCTGAATCCCTCGCGGTCGAGGAAGTCGCGGCGGACCGGGTCCTGCAGATCCTTGCGCCAGTCGAGGCGCACGGCGCCCTCGATGTGGCCCGTGTCGTATGCGCTCGTGTCTTCGTCGACCTCGACGAAGACCACGCCGTCGGTGCCGATGTTCTTCTCTGCCCAGTCGGTGCTGACCAGGACGTCGGAGCGTGCCATGAGGTTCCTTCCTCGGTGGGTCACCGCATCAGGCGGTGAACGGGTGGGTGACTCTCGATCATTCGATTCGAAAATCGGTGTCCGGAAGTGGATTCCGGACGGACTGTGCTATTGCGCCGGAGCGCGGGATCCGGGATTCCGCGCGGTGCACGGGGCGCCGCGGCGGGCCGGCGGGGCACCGGGAACGGGGGTCGTCACGCCGCTGGATGCGGCGGGCCCCGGACCCGGTCAGATCATTCGGGACCGCATCGGCCCGCGATGCGTCGCGCGGCCGGACGTCGGGGCGCGCGCTGCAGGACGGGAAAGCGCTGCAGGATGGGAAAGCGCTGCAGGATGGGAAAACACGGTGCGGAGTGCTCCTCGGTTGCTGTGGCGGCCGCTCGGTACCGCCGGCGATACGGGGGGAGTGCGCGGGCGGCGCAGGGGTCCGGCCGGGTCGGGCGACGCTCGTATGAGGGTGGCGACCCGTCGGAGAAGGGGACCCGGATGGTGGATCCGGACCGCGGCGTGGTCACCGTTGGAAGCGACCTTTGCCTTGCCCGTCGATCAGCAACAGGTACAGCAACAGCCCCCGAGGCGGCACAGGTCCACTGCGCGGCGTCGGGTGAGCATCATTCGCTCATGGCTTGTCTGCACGGAGCCGAGGTTACAGTGCCGTGGCCCCGGGGCGCTACCCGGGGGTGCTCTGAGTGCGGACCCGCTGCTCTCAGCCGGCTGGCGTCCCTCAGCCGGCGGCGGGCCCGGCGGCCTCGGTCACTGCGGAACCGAGATGGGCGAGATCGGCGCGGACGTCCTCGGCGTCGCCGGCGACCACGATGTTCGTGCCCACGGTGTGCACTCGCGTGGGGGCGATCCCATAGGGCATGTGCCGTGCGTCGACCGTCACGGCGAACTGCGGTCCGACGACATCGATCGAGGGCACCGGCCCCGGGGACGTCCCGGGCCCCGAGGCGTGCGGCCACACTGCGCGCGGGACGATCGAGAGCATGCCGTCCTCGAGGACCAGGTAGGCGATCACGGACACGGTCCGGCGGATCGGGCCCGCTTCGCCGGCCGACGTCTGGACCTTGCCGGTCAGCATCACGCGGCGCGCGCTCAGCGGCGGACCGTAGGTGCGGGAGCCGGCCTCCGCCGCCGCGTCCTCGTCGTCCGGGGGTTCGGAGACCTCGAGTTGCGGGATGCCCAGAAGCCGTCCCAGGCTGGTCTGCCCGATCACCCAGGTGGCCGTGGCGTGTTCCGCCTCGATGGGTGCCGCGGGGTCGGGGAGGGTTCCGGATCCGGTGAAGTCCACACCCTCGAAGCGGGCCTCCACAGTGGTGCGGTAGCGGATGGACGTGGGCGCGTCGGTGGTGCTCACGGTGACCGCCCCGGCATGACCGCGGGGCACCGACCAGAGGAACGGGAACGCGGAGACTGTGACCTCCGGGTCGCTGTCGAGGCCGCTGCCGCTGCGCACGGCTCTGGACATGCGGTACTCGGTGGAGATGGCGGCCCCGAAGTCGGCGAGGACGAGCAGCGCCACGAGCGCCGCCAGGCCGAGAAGGAGTTTCCGCACAGCGTCATTGTCGCCGATGGCGCGTCGCGGATCGTGCCGGGTGGGGCGTGTCGATAGAATCGGCGCCGAGGACGGGAGGCCGGGTGGATCTGCTGTTGTTGTCGGCCGCGGACGAGGCGACCGCGGTGCTTCCACCGCTGGGGTTGCTGGCGCACACGGTCGCGATCGCCCCGTCGCTGTCCGCCGCGCCGCAGCAGGCGGCCTCCGCCGACGCGATCCTCCTCGACGCGCTCAGCGACCTGTCCCGTGCACGGGCCGCTTCCGCGTCCCTGGCCGTCGCAGTGCCGGACGTGCCGGTGCTGGTGGTGGTGTCCGAGGGCGGCACGATCGCGCTGAACGCGGACTGGGGGATGGCGGATTTCGTCCTGTCGACGGCGGGCCCGGCCGAGGTCGACGCCCGCGTGCGGCTGGCGGCGGCGCGGGCCCGGGGCGCCGCGCCGGACGCGGAGGCCGGACCGACGGTGGCGCTGGGGGAGTTGGTCATCGACGAGGACACCTACACGGCCCGGCTGCGCGGGCGTCCCGTCGACCTGACCTACAAGGAGTTCGAGCTCCTCAAGTTCCTCTGCCGGAGCCCCGGCCGTGTCTACACGCGCGAGCAGCTTCTGCACGAGGTGTGGGGGTACGACTATTTCGGGGGCACCAGGACCGTGGACGTGCATGTGCGCCGTCTGCGGGCGAAATTGGGCAGCGAGTACGAGTCGATGATCGGTACCGTTCGGAATGTGGGGTACAAGTCGGTCCCGCCGCCGGGCTCCCGCGAGTCCGCGCAGTGACGTCCCCGTGACGGTGCGGGGATCGCGTCAGGCGGAACCGTCCGGCGGCCCCACCGCGAGGAGGTCGGGAAGATGACTGGTCGAGGGGATGCGGCAGGCGGCGCCGGCGGTCGGAGCCTGCGGCGGACGTCGGCGCTGACGCAGCAGGAGGCGGACGCGGTGCGGGCCGCGGTCGCCGAGGCCACCAGCGCGGACGGCGTGGAACCCATAGGCGACGGCCCGATGCGGAGTCTGGCCGGCGGCCAGGGCGTGCAGCATCTGCTGGTGCACGATGAGGCCGGACGGCTGCTGGCGTACGCCAACGTGGAGTCGCCCAAGACTCCGCGCGCGATGGTGGAGGCGTTCGTCGTACCGGACGCGCGGGGCCGGGGGATCGCCTCGGCTCTGCTGCATGCGGCCACGGCCGAGGCCGGATCGCAGGGGCGCATCTGGGCGCACGGCGACGGCGCGGCGGCGCGTGCGGTGGCCGAGCGCATGGACATGGACGTGCGCCGGGAATTGCTGCAGCTCTCGCGGCGGCTGGACGGGCCCGCACTGCCTGAGCTGCGCGTGCCGGAGGGCATCACCATCCGGCGGTTCCGTGACGGGGACGAGTCCGGGCTGCTGCGCGTCAACAACGCGGCATTCTCGTGGCACCCTGAGCAAGGAGGTTGGGCCGCAGAGGATTTCGACGAGCAGCGATCTCAGCCGTGGTTCGATCCGGACGGGATATTCCTGGCCTTCGACGACGCGGATCCGGACACTCTGCTGGGTTTCCACTGGACCAAGGTGCATCCCGCGCAGGGCGGAGTGCCCGCGGTGGGCGAGGTCTATGTGCTCGGCGTCGACCCGGCCGCGCAGGGGCGGAGTCTGGGCACCGCGCTCACCATCGCCGGTCTCGAGCACCTGCGCGATGCGGGTCTGGGTGAGGTGATCCTCTATGTGGAGGGCGACAACACGGCGGCGCTCACCACCTACACACGGTTGGGCTTCACGCGTTCGAGGGCGGACGTGGCCTACGGCTGGTCCGGCTGACGGCGGACCCGGGGACAGCGTCGCCGAGCGTTCGCCCGGTGTTCACTTTCATGCAGCGGACCGGTAAACACGGCCCCTTAGCGTTCGGATCGACGGCAGAGCGCCGTCGACGCGAACCGAGGGGAACGAGTGCAGACACTGAAGCTTCGGAACGGCGGTGCGCCGCGTGGGAGCCGCACCCTGACGGGTGCCACGGCCGCGGGCCGTTCGGCGCGCGCGCTGGGGCTGGTGGCGGCCGCGGCGATGACGGTGACCGCGTGCGGCACCGACGACAATGCGTCCGCCACGGCGAACGCCGCCACGGGAGCGGCAGCCGCCGCCGCGTCCGACTACCAGGGCGAGTGCGAGGGGAAGGGCGCGTTGTCCGCGGCGGGCTCCTCCGCCCAGAAGAACGCGATGGACCAGTTCACCGCCGCCTACATCGCGGCCTGCGGTGAGAAGACGAACGCCAACCTGGCCTACACCGCGAGCGGCTCGGGCGACGGACGCAAGCAGTTCGTCGCCGGCCAGGTGGACTTCGCCGGCTCGGACTCGCCGATCAAGGGTGAACAGCAGACGCAGGCGATGGGACGGTGCGACGCCGGCGACGTGTGGAACCTGCCGATGGTGTTCGGGCCGGTCGCGCTCGCCTACAACCTGCCCGGCGTGGACGGTCTGGTGCTGGACGGCCCCACCGCGGCGAAGGTGTTCTCCGGCGCGATCACCACATGGAACGACCCCGCGATCGCGGCGCTGAACCCCGACGTGCAACTGCCGGACCGGCCCATCCAGGTGGTCTACCGGTCCGACTCCTCCGGCACCACCGACAACGTCCAGACCTATCTCGAGACCGCGTCGGACGGCGTGTGGACGCAGGGTGCGGGATCGGACTTCAACGGCGGCACCGGAAACGGTGCCAAGGGCTCGGCGGGAGTGGCACAGGCGGTCTCCTCGGCCGAGGGCGCCATCACCTACGTGGAGGCCTCGTTCGCCGACCAGGCCGGACTGCAGACGGCGCGGATCGACAGCGGTGCCGGTCCGGTGGAGCTCACACCGCAGAACGCGGCCACCGCGATCTCGCAGGCCGAGTTCGTCCACCCGGACGGCCACGACATGGCGATGGACCTCACCTCGATCTACGGCACCGAGGCGCCGGGGGCGTACCCGCTGGTGCTGGCGACCTACGAGATCGTGTGCGGCAGCGGCTACGACGAGCAGACCGCCGGCGCGGTCCGCACCTTCCTGAACGTCGCGGCGGGGCCGGGCCAGAAGGGCCTGGAGGACCTCGGCTACGTGCCGCTGCCGGACGACATGCGGACCAAGCTGACCTCCGCGATCGACGCGATCACCGCGGGCTGACGGGGCGATGACGACGATGCTGCCGCAATCGGTGCCGTCGCGTCCGGGAGCCGGTACGGTCCCCGGCGCGCGGCCGCACCCCGCGGAACCCGACCGCCGGGGCGCGTCGGGCCCGGGCGGAAAGCGCCGTGTCCGGCGCGGCGGGCAGGGGCGCCTCGGCGACCGCGTGATGCGGTCGGCCGCCGCCGCCGCCGCGGTGGGCACGTCGGCGCTGGTCGCCGCCATCGGGATCTTCCTGCTCTGGCGGGCGGTGCCGGCACTGCAGAGCAACCACGCGAACTTCCTCACCTCGCGGGAATGGTCCACCACGGACATCGGGCATCTCGCGTTCGGCGTGGCGGACCTGCTGCAGCTGACGGTGTTCGTCTCCGCGTTCGCGCTGCTGCTGGCGATGCCGGTGTCCTTCGGCATCGCGGTGTTCCTCACCCGGTACTCGCCGCCCCGGCTGGCGCGCCCGTTGTCCTACGTGGTGGATCTGCTGGCCGCGGTCCCGTCCGTGGTCTACGGCCTGTGGGGGCTGCTGGTGCTGGCGCCGGCGCTCGAGCCCGTGGCCGTCTGGCTGAACACCACGCTCGGATGGTTCCCGCTGTTCGCTACCGGCACCGGATCGGTCGCCGGGGGAGGCACGGTGTTCACCGCCGGGATCGTGCTGGCCGTGATGGTCGTTCCGGTCATCACCGGCGTCACCCGCGAGGTGTTCGCACAGACGCCGCGCGAGCACGTCGAGGCGGCCCTGGCGCTCGGGGCCACCCGGTGGGAGGTGGTGCGCCTCGCCGTGCTGCCCTTCGGCCGCAGCGGGTTCGTGGGCGCGTCGATGCTGGGGCTCGGGCGCGCGCTCGGCGAGACGATGGCTTTGTACATGGTGCTGCAGACGACGTCCGCGGCGTTCGGCTGGTCGCTGTTCGACAGCGGCGCCACGATCGCCTCGAAGATCGCGCTCGGCTACGCCGAGTTCAACAACGAGCTGCAGGCCGGCGCCTACATCGCCGCGGGCCTGGTGCTGTTCGGGCTCACGTTCGTGGTGGGCGCGGGCGCCCGCATGATCGTGGCGCGCGGGAACGGAGGTACACGATGAGCACCGCGGTCGAGCACGGTGCGGCGGCAGGCGGCCCCGCGCCGGGCGGGCCCCCGGGTTCGTTCGTGCCCACCTCGCGCCGTCGCCGCCTCACCGACGCAGCGATGCACTGTGCGATGGTGCTGAGCGTGGCCGTCGCGCTGGTGCCGCTGGCGTGGATCCTGTGGACGGTGGTGGCCAAGGGGCTGCCGGCGGTCACCGGCTCCACCTGGTTCACGCACTCGCTCAGCGGCCTGTCCGCGAGCACCCCCGGCGGCGGCGTCTACCACGCGATCGTCGGCACGGTCCTCCAGGGCGCCGTGTGTTCGATCATCGCGATCCCGCTGGGCATCCTGGTGGCCGTCTACCTGGTGGAGTACGGGGGAGGGTCCCGCCTGGGCAGGATCACCACCTTCACCGTGGATGTGCTCGCCGGTGTGCCGTCGATCGTGGCGGCGCTGTTCATCTACGCCCTGTGGGTGGCCACCTTCGGCTTCGACCGCTCCGGTATCGCCGTGTCCCTGGCCCTGGTGCTGCTCATGGTGCCCATGGTGGTCCGTTCCACCGAGGAGATGCTGCGCATCGTGCCCGCCGACCTGCGTGAGGCGTCCTACGCGCTGGGCGTGCCCCAGTGGAAGACGATCGCACGGGTGGTGCTCCCCACGGCGCTTCCGGGGATCGTCACCGGCGTCATGCTCGCCATCGCCCGGGTGCTCGGCGAAACCGCTCCGCTGCTGATCCTCGTCGGGTACGCACCGTTCATCAACTTCGACCTCGGCGCAGGGGAGATGGGGACGCTGCCCGGATTGATCGTCGACCAGATGAACAACCCCAATCCCGTCGGCGTCGACCGCATGTGGGGCTCGGCCCTGACCCTGATCGCCATGGTGGCGATCCTGGGCGGGATCGCCACCATGGTCGCGCGGCGGTCCGCGGCACGGCGGAGCGGATAGACCCCGGCCGTACGGCCCACACCGGCGCAGCGGCCGCGCGGCTGCGCCCTACCCGACAAGGAGGACCCCGCGATGACCAGGCGGGTGGATCTGCACGATGTGAACATCTACTACGGCGACTTCCACGCGGTCGCGGACGTGGACCTGAACATGCCGGCGAACAGCGTGACGGCGCTGATCGGCCCCTCGGGGTGCGGCAAGTCGACGGTGCTGCGCTCGATCAACCGGATGCACGAGGTCACCCCGGGGGCCCGTGTGGACGGCAGCATCCTGCTCGACGGCGAGGACATCTACGGGCAGGGCGTGGACCCGGTGGCGGTGCGGCGCACCATCGGCATGGTCTTCCAGCGGCCCAACCCGTTCCCCACGATGTCGATCCGCGACAACGTGGTGGCGGGCCTGCGGCTGCAGGGGATGCGCGACAAATCGGCGCTCGCCGAGATCACCGAGCGTGCACTGCGCGGGGCGAACCTGTGGGGCGAAGTCAAGGACCGACTGGACTCGCCCGGCGGAGGACTCTCGGGCGGACAGCAGCAGCGCCTGTGCATCGCCCGCGCGATCGCGGTGTCGCCGCAGGTGCTGCTGATGGACGAGCCGTGCTCCGCGCTCGATCCGATCTCCACGCTGGCGATCGAGGAGCTCATCGCGGAACTCAAGAACCAGTACACGGTGGTCATCGTCACCCACAACATGCAGCAGGCCGCCCGGGTGAGCGACCGGACGGCGTTCTTCAACCTCGCGGGCGTGGGGCTGCCGGGCGGCCTCGTCGAGGTCGGCGACACCGAGAAGATCTTCTCGAATCCGACGGAGCAGGCCACCGAGGACTATATTTCGGGCCGCTTCGGGTGAGCGCGCCGTCCTGATCGCGCGCGGCGCCGGCAGGGGAGGGGCGGGTCGGAAGTCTGCGGGGCGGGCGGGTCACAGCAGTTCGTGGTCGACGACCTGATCCGGCATCTCGCCCGTCGCCAGGAACACCACACGCCGGGCCACCTGCACCGCGTGGTCGGCGAAGCGCTCGTAGAATCGGCCCAGCAGCGTCACGTCCACCGCTGTGCCCACGCCGTGCCGCCACTCCCGGTCCATCAGCACCGTGAGCAGGTGGCGGTGCAGGTCGTCCATCGCGTCGTCCTCGGCCTGCAGTCCACGCGCACGTTGCGGGTCATGCGTGACGAGGACTTCGCGCGCCGCGTCGGCCAGCGCGACGGCGATGCGGCCCATCTCCGCGACGTGGCCGCCGACCTCCTCCGGCAGCGCATGCTCCGGGTGGTTCCGCACGGCCACCTTCGCGATGTGCGCGGCCAGCGCACCCATCCGCTGCAGGTCGGCGACGATCTGGATGCCGCTGACGATCTGCCGCAGGTCGCCCGCGACGGGCGCCTGGAGCGCGAGCAGGGAGAACGCCTGGTCCTCGCACGCGGCCGCCGCCTCGTCGAATCGCGGCCGCGTCGCAAGGACCCGTTCCGCCGAAGGCAGGTCCGCCTGCAACAGTGCGTCGGTGGCCTGGTCCATGGCATCCTCGGCCAGCCCGCACATGTCCGCCAGGCCTGCGGAGAGCTGCTCGAGCTGTTCGGTGTATTCGGATCGCACGGCACCAGCCTAGGCTGGCCGGGCCTCCGGAAGGTACGGACGGAGTGAACATCCGATGAAGCCTCGGGACGGTCCGCGGGCCGGTGCGTGCGGCCGTCGGGTCAGGCCGGGCCTGGCGGCTGCAGGCGGATCCGTCAGCTGCAGCTGGCGTCGCCGGCGTTGACGACGCTCACGTCCAGCGGTACCGAACCTGCCTCGGAGCTGTCGCTGGCCAGGACCGGCGTGAGCACCGAGCCCGGATCGGCAGGGGGGACCGTGTACTGGGGCGAGTTGTCGCCGAGCAGCACTTCCACGATCGAACCGAGTCCCGAGGTGCGCTGGAGCTTGGCTCCGGGGAACGCCGACGCCACCGTGGCGGCCGCGGCGATGTTGTCGCCCGAGAACTGGACGATGGTGCCCGGGACCGGGGTCGTGTGGTTCCCGATGCTGTAGATCTGGAACCCCTGCGCGCCGAGCTCGTCCGCCGTCGAGGACGCGAAACCGTCGATATCGGAGGCGTTGCTGACCTGGACCGAGATCGCGCCGGGGTACATCGCATGCACCTGCTCGCCGCCGTCCGCACCGGTCTCCGCTGCCGGGGCGGCTGCGGTGGTCGGTGCAGCGGTGTCCTCCGCCGGCGACGGGCGCTGCTCGCCGGGCAGCGGCTTGTCGTCGATGATCGCGTCGAAAATGCTGCGGATGTCGTCGAGCCGGGGGATCTCGTTCCCCCAGTCGTCGGTGCCGG
>CAYVJJ010000068.1:0-10970 GCA_964451655.1 uncultured Mycobacteriaceae bacterium
GCGGAGCCTGTCGGACTCGGTGATCGCGCTCGGGGCGCTGAACATCGAGGGCCGGGGCCGGTATCCTGGGCGCTACCGGATCGCGGCGCTCGGCGAGCTGAGCCGCCGGGTGTCGCGCCTGCGCATGCACGGCAGCACCGGGGCGGATCTGGCCTACACCGCGGCCGGGGTGCTGGACGCGGCAGTCGGGTTCGGCGACCATCCCTGGGACAACGCGGCCGGTGTGGCGCTGGTACGCGCGGCCGGCGGCGTGGTCACCGACCTGTCCGGCCGGGACTGGGACATCAGTTCCCCGTCGGTGGTCGTGGGGGCGCCCGGAGCGCAGCAGGAGATGCTGCAGGTGTTCCTCGATCTGGGCGACCCTGAAGAGTTCCTGACGGACCGACGAGAACGGAGTGCCGAGTGACGCTGGCCGTGCGAGTGATCCCGTGCCTGGACGTCGATGCCGGACGGGTGGTCAAGGGCGTCAATTTCGAGGGTCTGCGCGATGCCGGGGATCCCGTCGAACTGGCCGCCGCCTACGACGCGGCGGGGGCGGACGAGCTGACGTTCCTGGACGTCACCGCGTCCAAGTCGGGGCGGGGCACGATGCTCGACGTGGTGACGCGCACCGCGGAGCAGGTCTTCATCCCGCTCACCGTGGGCGGCGGGGTGCGCTCGGTGGCGGACGGCGACCAGCTGCTGCGCGCCGGCGCGGACAAGGTCGGCGTCAACACCGCGGCCATCGCGCGCCCGGAGTTGCTGCGGGAGATGAGCCGGCGATTCGGCTCGCAATGCGTGGTGCTCTCGGTGGACGCGCGGCGGGTGCCGGAGGGCGGCGCCGCGACGGACTCGGGCTGGGAGGTGACGACGCACGGGGGCAGCCGGAGCGCGGGCATCGACGCCATCGAGTGGGCCCGCCGCGGCGCGGACCTGGGGGTGGGGGAGATCCTGCTGAACTCGATGGACGGCGACGGCACCAAGAACGGTTTCGACCTGCCGCTGATCGAGGCGGTGCGCGCCGTGGTCGACGTGCCGGTGATCGCCTCGGGCGGGGCGGGCAGCGCCGAGCACTTCGCCCCGGCGGTGCGGGCCGGCGCGGACGCGGTCCTCGCGGCGAGCATCTTCCACTTCGGTGAGGTGACGATCGGCGAGGTCAAAAAGGCCATGGCGAGTGAGGGACTGGTGGTCCGGTGAGCGCATCCGAAGAACGGGCCGACGCAGGGGCGGCGGAGGCGGGGCTCGACCCCGCGATAGCGGCGCGCCTCAAGCGCGACGCGGACGGCCTGGTGTGCGCGGTGGTGCAGGAGTACTCCACCCGCGACGTGCTGATGGTCGCCTGGATGGACGACGAGGCGCTGGCGCGCACGCTCCGCACCCGCAAAGGCACTTACTGGTCGCGGTCACGCGGGGAATACTGGGTCAAAGGAGAGACGTCCGGCCACGCACAGTTCGTGCACGAGGTGCGGCTGGACTGCGACGGCGACACGGTGCTCGTGATCGTCGACCAGGTCGGCGGCGCCTGCCACACGGGTGATCACACCTGCTTCGACGCGGACCGGCTCCTGGGCGAGTGACTCCGTGGGCCGGGCACGGTCCGCACACTCCGCCGCCGCCCTGCCGCCGACGCCTCTACCGGTCGGTGCCCTCGACGAGCGGTACGAAGCTGACCCGGCTCAGCAGCTCGCGCGCGTTTCCGCGGAATCGCACCAGTGCGCCGGATGAGCGCTCGCCCACCGGGCACACCAGCACACCGTCCGGCGCGAGCTGTTCGAACAGCGGCTGCGGGACCTCGTGGGCCATGGCCGCCACCGCGATGGCGTCGAACGGCGCCGCATCCGCGGCCCCCGCCATGCCGTCCGAATGCCGGACCTCGACGTTGTCGCAGCCGAGTTCGGTGAGCACCCTCCGGGCGCGTTCAGCCAGGTGCCCCCGCCGCTCGATGGTCACCACCCGGTCCGCCAGCAGGCCGAGGACGGCGGCCGCATAACCGGAGCCGCCGCCGACCTCCAGCACGGACTCGCCGCCGGTGAGTTCCAAGGCTGCGGCGGTCATCGCCACGATGTCCGGCGCGGAGATCGTCTGTCCGGCACCGATGGCGACAGGGTGGTCCGCGTACGCCTCGGACGCGAGGTTTTGCGGCACGAACCGCTCGCGGGGGACCGACCCCATCGCGTCGAGGACGCGGCCGTCGGTGAATCCCGCGCTGCGCAGACGCTCCACCATGGCGGAGCGTTCCCGCCCGGCTGTGTCCACGCCACGGGCGCGGCCGTCCTCGCCGGACCGGCTCCGCCGGTGCTTGTGCCTCATCCGTCTCACACCGTCCGCACGGGCGCACTCGGGGACCGGCGCCCGTCACTCCAGGCTAGCCCCCGCGGCGGAGGGGCCGAGTAGCATCGGTGGCGTCGCCGGCGTGAATCGAGGCCTGGCGAGGACGGAGGGCGGAACAGCATGTCGTCTCAGATGCCATCGTCTCAGATGCCGTCGTCACAGCGGATGGCCATCGACAAGGCCGATCCCGCGGCTTTCACCGCGGTGCTGGGCCTGCAGAAATACGTGAATTCGGGCAGCCTCGGGGCACGTTTGCGGGCGCTGGTGGACATCCGCGCCTCACAGATCAACCATTGCGCCTGGTGCCTGGACATGCACGTGGCCGAGGCGCGCGAGGCCGGCGCCCCTCAACGGCAGATCGATCTGGTCGCCGCGTGGCGTGAGGCGCCTGCGTTCTTCGACGCGCGCGAGCGTGCGGCGCTGGCGTTCACCGAGCAGGTCACGCTCATCAGTCAGGACGGGGTGACCGACGAGGTGTGGGAGCAGGTGCGCGCCGAGTTCGACGAGCGCGAGACGCTCGAGCTGCTGATGACCGTCTCGACGATCAACGTGTGGAACCGGATGAACGTGGCAGTCCGGGCGGAGCTTCCGGACCGGCCGGCCACGGCCGGCTGACCGCGGAGGAGGCGGTCGCCGTGCGGGGGAGCGGCCTGCGGTCGCGTTTCCTGGCCATGCATGTGCCGGGAGCGCCGCTGGTGGTGCCGAACCCGTGGGATGCGGGTTCGGCGCTGATGCTGCAGGAGATGGGTTTCCGCGCCCTCGCCACCACCAGTAGCGGCTTCGCGGCAGCCGCGGGCCGCGGGGACGGCGAGCCCGGCGGGGAGGCCTCGCTCGAGTACGCGGGCGCGGTGGCGGGTGCCGTCGGGATCCCCGTGACGGCTGACCTGGAGAACGGCTTCGGCGACGAGCCGGAGACGGTGGCCCGCACCGTCGGGCTCGCGGTGGGGTACGGGCTGGCGGGGTGTTCCATCGAGGATTACACCGGACGCCCGGACGATGCCCTGTACAGCCTGCCCGCAGCGGCCGATCGGATCGCGGCCGCGGCCGAGTCGGCGCATGACGGGGAGGGCCTCGTCCTGACCGCGCGTGCGGAGAACTTCCTGCGTGGCGACCCGGACCTGGCCGCCACCATCGCCCGCCTGCAGGCGTTCCAGGAGGCCGGGGCCGACGTACTCTACGCTCCGGGGCTGACGGATCTGCGCGATGTCCGCTCGCTGGTGTCCTCCGTCGATCTGCCGGTGAACGTCCTGGCCCGGCCGGGACTGCGGTCGCTGTCCGCACTCGCGCAGGCAGGTGCGGCGCGCGTGTCGGTGGGCGGAGCGCTGATGTTCGCGGCGTATGAGGCGGCCGCCGGGATCGCGCAGGAGTTGATCGGCGGTGCCGGGTTCGGGCATTTCGAGCAGGCCGCCGCGGGAGCGAGGCGTCTGCTGAAGTCGCGTACGCCCTCACCGCGATGAAGAGAGGCCGATGACCGGAACACCTGACAGCACACGGGCATTCGAGGCGGAACGTCCGCGGCTCCGGCGGATCGCCGCGCGCATCCTCGACGATGAGGCCGAGGCCGACGACGTCGTCCAGCAGGCCTGGCTGAGGCTGCACCATGCGGATACCGAGGACATCGGCAACCTGCCGGGCTGGCTGACCACGGTGACCACCCGGCTGTGCCTCGACGTGCTTCGTGCGCGGCGGGCGGATCCGAGGGCGGAGATCGGTGACAGCGGGAAGGACGGGGAGCAGGTCCGTCTCACGAGCGGCTCGGACGGTGATCCGGCGCGTGCGGTCGCGACGGCCGACGACGTGGGGGCCGCGCTGGGCGTGGTGTTCGACGCGATCCCGCCGGCCGAGCGGGTGTCGTTCGTCCTGCACGACGGTTTCGGCTTCGATTTCCCCTCGATCGCGCGCATCCTGGGCTGCACGCCGGTGTCGGCGCGCAAACGTGCATCGCGCGCCCGTGCCCGGGTGGCGCGGGCCGCGGTCCACGGCGCGGAGACAGTGGGAACGGACTGGGAGATCGTGGACGCCTTCCTCAGGGCCGCCCGTGAGGGCGAGTTCGCGCGTCTGCTCGCGCTACTCGCGCCGGACGTCTCGGTGACGGCGGATGCGGCGGCGGTCGCCTCCGGGACGCCCGAACGGCTCGACGGCCGCGCCGCGGTGGCCGCCCTGTTCGACGGCGCCGCGCAGAGCGCCCTTCCGGTGTTCGTCGAGGGCCGTCCGGGGGCTGCCTGGTTCCTGCGAGGGAATCCGCAGGTGGTATTCGATTTCACCGTGGCCGGAGGGGTGGTGCGCAGCATCGTGTTCCGCGCGGAGGCAGGGGTGCTCGGTGCAGTGACGCGGCGCCGGGGAAGCGCCGTGCGGCCGTGAGTGCGCCGCTGCGGCTGTTGCGACGGCCTGCGTTCCGGGGCGTTCGCGCGCCGCGGGGTTTCAGTGGCGTCACACTTCGCGCCGCCGGTACGTCACCAAGGTGAGCGCGCGGCGTCCGCGCCGTGCACCGCTCGGACCGACAGGGCCGCGAGGCCCGCACACACGAGAGGATCGGGATTGCGATGAAGACGATGACCTGCCGGCAGCTGGGTGGACCGTGCGATCTGCAGCATCACGGCGAAACGGCCGACGAGGTGATCAAAGCCCAGGACCGGCATCTCAAGGAGGCGGTGACGTCGGGCGACGGCACGCATGAGGCCGCCCGTAAGGACATGAAGCGGCGCTGGATCCACCCGAAGAAGGCGATGGGCTGGTACAACGACACCAAGAAGGCGTTCGCGGACCTGCCCGAGGACTGATCGCGGCCGGTCGCGGCGGTACCGTCGGTGCCATGCCGCTGATCCAGATCTCACAGACCCCGGGCCTCACCGACGAACAGAAATCCGACGTCATCGCGGCCGTGACGCGTGCCTATGCGCAGGCGTCCGGCAAATCCGAGAGTGCGGTATGGGTGACGGTCACCGACGTCCCGCGCGAGTCGTGGGGCGTGGGCGGGGTACCGCTGTCGGAGAAGTGACCGCGGGCCTGGGAGTATGACGGTCATGGAGGCAACGACTACGGCCGCGCAGGACCTGACCACCTCGCGTGAGACGTTCCGTGCACTGGCTGCGGAGCATCGCGTGGTGCCGGTGACCCGCAAGGTCCTGGCGGATTCGGAGACGCCGCTGTCGACCTACCGCAAGCTCGCGGACGGTCGCCCGGGGACGTTCCTGCTCGAGTCGGCCGAGCACGGCCGCTCCTGGTCACGCTGGTCGTTCATCGGTGCGGGCAGCCCGGCGGCGCTCACCGTCGTCGACGGGCAGGCGTCGTGGCTGGGCAACGTGCCGGCGGGAGCCCCGTCCGGCGGCGATCCGATCGACGCGCTGCGGGCGACGCTGCGCCTCCTCGAGTCGGAGCGGATCGAGGGTATGCCCCCGCTGACCGGCGGGATGGTCGGATATCTGGGCTATGACGTCGTGCGACGCATCGAACGGCTGGCGTCGACCACGGTCGACGATCTGGCTCTTCCGGAACTGGTGATGCTGCTGGCCACCGACCTCGCGGCGGTGGACCACCACGAGGGCACGATCACGCTCATCGCCAATGCGGTCAACTGGGACGGCAGTGACGAGCGGGTCGACGAGGCCTACGACGACGCGGTCTCCCGGCTCGACGCGATGACCCGCGCCCTGTCCGCGCATGCGCCGTCGACCGTGGCCGCCTACTCGCGGCCCGAGCCCCGCTACCACCGGCAGCGCACGACGGAGGAGTATCTCGCCGGGGTGCGCCGGCTGATCGACGACATCGGCGCCGGCGAGGCCTTCCAGGTCGTGCTCTCGCAGCGCTTCGAGATGGAGACGGACGCCGACCCGCTGGACGTCTACCGCATCCTGCGGGCATCCAACCCCAGCCCGTACATGTTCCTGCTCAACGTGCCCGCCGTCCCCGACGGCGAGGCGGGTGAACGCGGCGCCTTCGCCGTCGTCGGCTCGAGCCCCGAGGCGCTGGTGACCGTGGCCGACGGAACGGCCACCACGCATCCCATCGCGGGCACGCGCTGGCGCGGCGATACGGAGGAGGAGGACGTCCTGCTGGCCAAGGACCTGGTGGCGGACGAGAAGGAGAACTCCGAGCACCTGATGCTGGTGGACCTGGGCCGCAACGATCTGGGCAAGGTGTGCGAGCCGGGCACCGTCAAGGTGAGCGACTACCGGCATGTGGAGCGCTACAGCCACGTGATGCACCTGGTGTCGACGGTCTCAGGCCGGCTGCGCGAGGACGCTTCGGCGCTCGACGCGGTGACGGCGTGCTTCCCCGCGGGCACCCTGTCGGGCGCGCCCAAGCCGCGGGCGCTGCAGCTGATCGAGGAACTGGAGACCTCCCGGCGCGGCGTCTACGGCGGGATCGTCGGGTACCTCGACTTCGCCGGCGACGCGGACACGGCCATCGCCATCCGTTCGGCCGTGATGAAGGACGGCACCGCGTACGTTCAGGCCGGCGCGGGCATCGTGGCCGATTCGGTGCCGGAGGCCGAGGAGCGGGAGACCCGCGACAAGGCGTCCGCGGTGCTGCGGGCGATCGCTGCGGCCGGAACCCTCACGAGCGTGGCCGGCGACGTCCCCGGAGCCGACGGACGATGACGGCAGGACGGACGGCCGCGGAGCAGCGGCACCGCAGCGAGACGCGGCACATGGCCGCAGTCGCAGTGCTTCTGGCGCTCGGTGCGGTGGCGGTCTGGGCCGCGAGCCGCATGGACTGGGTCGGGTACACCTACGAGAACGGGCTGCAGCCGCCGGTCGACGGTTCCTTCGACGGCGGGGCCTGGGCGTCCGAACTGACGCCGCTGGCACTGCTGCTGCTGGCGGGTATCGCTGCGATGTTCGCCGTGCGCGGGTGGGCCCAGCGGCTCGTGGGGCTGGTCGTGGCGGCCGCGGGCGCCACGGTGGTGATCCGCTCCGTCATGGCGCTGACGTCCGCGGCCGACCCGGACGAGGTGGTCCGGCTGGGTGAGCTCCGGGCGGGTGCTGTGGTCACGGCATCGCAGACCCACCCTGCGCCCATCGTGCTGGCGGTCATCGGCGGTGTGCTGGCCGCGGCGGCGGGTCTCGCACTGATCGTGCGTCCCCGTCCACGCAGGGCGCTGCCGTCGAAGTACGAGACCCCCGCCGCCCGCCGCGACTCGGTGCGCAAGGCGATGGCGGAGCGGCGCGGGAGGGTCGGCGCGTCAGGCGCGGGCGTCGGGCGGACCGGCGGTGACGACGACGGCGGCATGACCCAGCGCGTGATGTGGGAGGCGCTCGACACCGGCGACGACCCCACCGACGATGACGGCCCCGCCGACGGGGAAGGGCCTTCCGGCGATCGCGGCGCGGGCGACGGGAGCGCCGCGGGCGGTCCCCGCGGCTGAGCGATCCGCGTCACGACCCCGGGGCGTGCGGCGGCGGGGACGGTGGCTAGTGTGAGCAGCACAGGCGCCGGCGCGGCGGGGGCGGATCCGGACAGCGCGGATGCATCCGGGGCGGCCCGGCGCAGGGCGCAACGGTAGGGCCAGGGTGAAGGGATGCGGCCACGATGACTGTTCTCGATTCGATCATCGACGGGGTCCGCCAGGACGTGGCGGCCCGGGAGTCCGTACTCGATCTCGCCGCCGTCAAGGAGCTGGCGCGCAAGGCCCCGGATCCGGTGGACGCCACGGCAGTACTGCGGTGCGACGACATCGCGGTGATCGCCGAGGTCAAGCGCGCGAGCCCTTCGCGCGGGGCGCTGGCGGACATCGGGGACCCGGCCGAGCTCGCCGCCGCTTATGCGGAGGGCGGCGCGCACGCGATCAGCGTGCTCACCGAGGAGCGCCGGTTCCACGGATCGCTCGCGGACCTCGATGCGGTGCGCAAGGCGGTCTCCGTCCCGGTGCTGCGCAAGGACTTCACCGTGGGCCCTTATCAGATCCACGAGGCCCGGGCGCACGGTGCGGACATCATCCTGCTCATCGTGGCCGCACTCGACCAGAGCACCCTGGCCGCGTTGATCGACCGGACCGAGTCCCTGGGGATGACCGCGCTGGTGGAGGTGCACACCACCGAAGAAGCGGACAGGGCGATGGAGGCCGGCGCGACGGTGATCGGCGTGAACGCGCGTGATCTGAAGACCCTCGAGGTGGATCGCGACAACTTCTCACGCATCGCCCCGGGATTGCCGTCCGAGGTCGTCAAGATCGCGGAATCGGGCGTGCGCGGCCCGGCGGACCTGCTGGCCTACGCGGGCGCGGGCGCGGACGCCGTACTCGTGGGCGAGGGGCTCGTCACCTCCGGTGACCCGCGGGTGATGGTGTCGGATCTGGTGGCGGCGGGGTCGCACCCGTCGTGCCCCAAACCCGCGCGCTGACGGCCCGGCGCACGCATCCCTCCGTACGTGGCGGCAGCGGCCGCAGGCATACTTGGGGTGTGACTTTCGACGACCGCGGAGACGGCACCTCCGATATCCCGCAGACCAGCGCCGGACTGGCCGGCACCGGGCACGAGCCTGACGCGGGCGGCCATTTCGGGGCCTACGGCGGGCGCTTTGTGCCCGAGGCGCTGATGGCCGTCATCGAGGAGGTCACGGCGGAGTACGGCAAGGCCCGCCTGGACCCGGACTTCCTCGCCGAGCTCGACCGCCTGCAGCGCCACTACACGGGGCGTCCGTCGCCCGTGTACGACGCGCGGCGGCTGTCCGAGCATGCGGGCGGTGCACGGATGCTGCTCAAGCGGGAGGACCTCAACCACACCGGTTCGCACAAGATCAACAACGTGCTCGGACAGGCGCTGCTCGCCCGCCGTATGGGCAAGACCCGCGTCATCGCGGAGACCGGCGCAGGCCAGCACGGCGTGGCCACGGCCACCGCCTGCGCGCTGCTCGGCCTCGAGTGCGTGGTGTACATGGGCGAGGTGGATACCAAACGCCAGGCGCTCAACGTCGCCCGCATGCGGCTGCTGGGCGCGCAGGTGGTGCCCGCGCTCACCGGTTCGCGCACGCTGAAGGACGCCATCAACGAGGCGCTGCGGGACTGGGTCACCAACGCGCACGACACCTACTACTGCTTCGGCACCGTCGCCGGACCGCACCCGTTCCCGGTGATGGTGCGTGATTTCCAGCGGATCATCGGGCTCGAGGCGCGCGCCCAGGTCCTGGAGATGACCGGCCGGCTGCCGGACGCGGTGGCGGCGTGCGTGGGTGGCGGGTCCAACGCCATCGGTGTCTTCCACGCGTTTCTCGACGACCCAGCGGTCCGGCTCGTCGGCCTGGAGGCGGGCGGCGACGGAGTCGAGACCGGCCGGCACGCCTCCACGATCACCGGCGGGGCACCCGGCGCCCTGCACGGCGCGTTCTCGTATCTGCTGCAGGACGAGGACGGGCAGACCATCGAATCGCACTCGATCTCCGCGGGCCTGGACTACCCGGGTGTGGGACCGGAGCATTCGCTGCTCAACGACATCGGGCGTGCCGAGTACCGTCCGATCACCGACGCCGAGGCGATGGAGGCCTTCCGGTTGCTGTCGGAGACGGAGGGCATCATCCCGGCCATCGAGTCGGCGCACGCCGTCGCGGGCGCCCTCGTCCTGGGGCGCGAGCTGGGCCCGGACGCGACGGTGCTCGTCAACATCTCCGGCCGTGGCGACAAGGACGTGGACACCGCGGCACGCTGGTTCGGCCTGCTCGACGACGACGCCGCGGGCGCCAGTGCCGCATCGGATGCCGGTTCCGCCGAGGACGCCGGCAAGGGGAAGGGAGGGGCTCAGTGAGCGAGTCGAGACTCGGCGGCGTGTTCGCGGAGTGCCGTGCGGAACGGCGTTCGGCGCTGATCGGCTATCTGCCCGCCGGATACCCCACGGTGGACAGGTCGTCGGACGCGTTCCGCGCGCTCATCGACGGCGGCACCGACATCATCGAGGTGGGGATCCCGTACTCGGATCCGGTGATGGACGGCCCCACCATCCAGCGGGCCGCCACCACGGCACTGGATGCCGGCTTCCGTGTCCGCGACACGATGCGCGTGATCGAGCGGATCGCGGAAGCGGGCGGCCGGGCCGTCGTCATGACCTACTGGAATGTGGTGCTGCGTTACGGAGTGGACGCCTTCGCCCGTGATCTCGCGGCGGCGGGAGGCCTCGGCATCATCACCCCGGACCTCATCCCCGACGAAGCAGGGGAGTGGATCGCCGCGTCCGATTCGCACGGGCTCGACCGCATCTTCCTGGTCGCCCCGTCGTCCACCGAGGAACGGCTGGTCAGCACCATCGAGGCGGGCCGCGGATTCCTCTACGCCACGTCCACCATGGGGGTCACCGGCGCGCGCGACGCGGTCTCCTCGGCTGCGCCGGAGCTCGTGGCCAGGGTCAAGAAGCACTCGGACATCCCCGTAGGCGTGGGGCTGGGCGTCCGCTCGCGGGAACAGGCCGCGGAGATCGCCGGTTTCGCGGACGCCGTGATCGTCGGATCCGCGCTGGTATCGCGGGTCGCGAAGGGGTCGGCGTCGGTGGAGGCGCTCACGCGTGAACTGGCCGAAGGCGTGCGTTCGGCTACCGTGGCACCGTGACGACAACGGTTCTCGCTTCGTTCCCCAGCCCGCCGCAGGGCGTCTGGTACCTGGGTCCCGTCGCCATCCGTGCCTACGCCATCTGCATCATCATCGGCATCATCATCGCCATCGTGTGGGGCGACCG
>CAYVJJ010000069.1:0-1914 GCA_964451655.1 uncultured Mycobacteriaceae bacterium
CGTTCGCGTTCACCGAGACCGGCGACCAGCTCACCGCCATCGACGAGGTCAAGGCCGACATGGAGAAGGCCGTGCCGATGGACCGGGTGATCTGCGGCGACGTCGGCTACGGCAAAACCGAGATCGCGGTGCGCGCGGCGTTCAAGGCGGTCCAGGACGGCAAGCAGGTGGCGCTGCTGGTGCCCACCACACTGCTGGCCCAACAGCATCAGCAGACGTTCGAGGACCGCATGGCCGGATTCCCCGTCACCATCAAGGGGCTGTCGCGCTTCACCGACCCGGCGGCGGCGCGCGCCACCGTCGAGGGACTCGCCGACGGCGAGGTGGACGTCGTGATCGGCACCCACCGCCTGCTGCAGACCGGCGTCCGGTGGAAGAACCTCGGCCTGGTGATCGTCGACGAGGAGCAGCGCTTCGGCGTGGAGCACAAGGAGCACATCAAGGCGCTGCGCAGCCACGTCGACGTGCTCACCATGTCCGCCACCCCCATCCCGCGCACGCTGGAGATGAGCCTGGCCGGCATCCGCGAGATGTCCACCATCCTCACCCCGCCGGAGGAGCGCCACCCCATCCTCACCTACGTGGGCGCGTACGCGGACAAGCAGGTGGCGGCGGCCATCCGCCGCGAGCTGCTGCGCGACGGCCAGGTGTTCTACGTGCACAACCGCGTCAGTTCCATCGACAAGGCGGCGGCGCGGCTGCGTGAGCTGGTGCCGGAGGCGCGCATCGTCACCGCACACGGGCAGATGAACGAGGAGATGCTCGAACAGACGGTGCAGGGATTCTGGAACCGCGAGTTCGACGTGCTGGTGTGCACCACGATCATCGAGACCGGCCTCGACATCTCCAACGCCAACACGCTCATCGTCGAGCGGGCGGACGCGCTGGGCCTGGCGCAGTTGCACCAGCTGCGCGGACGGGTGGGGCGCGGGCGGGAACGCGGCTACGCGTACTTCCTGTATCCGCCGGAGAAGCCGCTCACCGAGACCGCCTACGACCGGCTGACCACCATCGCCCGCAACAACGAGCTGGGTGCCGGCATGGCCGTGGCGATGAAGGACCTGGAGCTGCGCGGTGCGGGCAACGTGCTGGGCGCCGAGCAGTCCGGGCACGTCGCGGGCGTGGGCTTCGACCTGTACGTGCGCTTGGTGGGCGAGGCGGTGGAGGCGTTCCGGGCGGTGGCGGACGGCGCCCCGGTCGACGCGTCCGAAGAGGCCAAGGACGTGCACGTCGACCTGCCCGTGGACGCGCACATCCCGCCGGACTACATCGACGGCGACCGGCTGCGCCTGGAGGCTTACCGCAAGATCGCGGCCGCCGTCGACGAGGCGGGCCTGGCCGCCGTCGTCGACGAGCTGGTCGACCGCTACGGCCCGGTGCCCGAGGAGGTGCGACGGCTGGTGGCGGTGGCCCGCCTGCGGTTGTTGTGCCGCGAGTACGGCGTCACCGACGTGGGTGTGAGCGGCACGCAGGTGCGTTTGTCGCCGATGCCGCTGCCGGACTCCAAGCAGATGCGGCTCAAGCGTCTTTACCGCGGAGCCAACTACCGTGCCACCACCTCCACGGTGCAGCTGCCGTTGCCGCGCACCGGCGGCCTGGGCTCGGCGCGCCTGCGGGACACCGAGCTGCTGCAGTTCGTCGTCGACTTCCTGCTGGCCCTGGACGGCAAGCCGGCCGGGATGCTGGACCTGTCCACCCCGCCCGCGGCGCCTGCGGCCGCCACGTCGGCGGGATGACGCCGTGACCGTCGTCCTGATCGACCCGCGCTTCCCGGACGCGGTGCCCGCGGCCGCGGCCGTGCTGCTCGCCGGGCCGGTGGCGTGCACCCCGGGCGTTCCGGACGGCGTGCGGGCGCACCTGGCGCCGGGGTCGGTCGACATCGGCAACGGCGGCAGGATCGCGGACGGCGGCAGG
>CAYVJJ010000069.1:2014-4846 GCA_964451655.1 uncultured Mycobacteriaceae bacterium
GGACGGCGGCAGGATCGCGGACGGCGACGGGACGGCGGCACGCGACGACCGGGCCCTTCCCCTGGTGACCGTGTCCGCCGCGCATCCCGCGGCCGCGGCGCGCATCGCGGCGGGGGAGAAGGTGCTGTCGGCGGCGCCGCCGGAGGGCGCGCGCCTCCTCGACGCGGTGGCGCTGATGGACCGGTTGCGCAGCGAGGGGCACTGGGAGGCGGCGCAGACCCATGCGAGCCTCACCGGGTATCTGGTGGAGGAGACCTACGAGCTGCTCGACGCCATCGAGTCCGGCGACCGTGCGGAGCTGATCGCGGAGCTGGGCGACGTGCTGCTGCAGGTGCTCTTCCACGCCCGCATAGGCGAGGGTTTCACTGTCGACGACGTGGCCGATTCGTTCATCCGCAAGGTCTCGGCGCGCTCGGCCGGAGTGCTCGCCGGCGGCGTGGACCTGGCCACCCAGGTGGACCAGTGGGAGCGGGCCAAGTCGGCGGAGCGCCCCGACGCGTCGGCGATGGACGGCATCCCGGCGGCCCAGCCGGCGCTGGCGCTGGCGGCGAAGGTCGTCGCGCGGGCCCGCGGCGCGGGGGTGCCTGCGGACCTCATCCCCGCGGCGATCACCACGGTGACCGTCGACGCACGGGGCGGCGCGGAGCAGCGGCTGCGGGCCGAGGCGCTCGCGTTCGCCCGGCGCGTCCGGGCCGCGGAGCAGTACATGCGGGCGGCGCGCCGCCGGCCCGGCGGGCCGGGTGCCGCCGCGGCAGGGGAGGCGGAGCCGGCCTTCGGCGCCGACGAGTGGCGGGCGGCACTGGCGGCGCGGTGAACGGCCGGCGGCCGCGGATCGGCGGGGAGACGCACGCGGACGATCGCCCGTAGCATGGTGCGGCGCGGGCAGGGGCGATGAGTGCGAGGGGCAGCGGAAACCGGGGACACCTGGAGGGAACGCCGAGGGAAACAACGAGGACGGGAGGCCGAGGATGCGCGGTTCCGGACGCGGGCGTGGCATCGCGGCGTCCGTGACGGCGGCGGTCATGCCCGTGCTCGTCGTGGCGGGGGTGATCGGTGCTGCCGTCGCGTCCTGCTCGGTCGACCAGCGACCTTCCGTACCGGATCTCAACCCGCCCGGGGCGGGCGCACCGCTGCCGGCGATCGACGTGGAGGCGCCCGGCCGCAGCGCGGAGCAGCTCTCCGGGTGGGCAGCGGAGCAGAGCGCGCAGCTCGGCGTATCGGCCACCGCGCTGGAGGCCTACGGCTACGCGCAGGCGGTCATGGCGGTGTCCCGGCCGGACTGCCATCTGGGGTGGACCACGCTCGCCGGCATCGGTTCGGTCGAAAGCAAGCACGGCACCCACGGCGGCTCCTCGGTGGCCCCGGACGGCACGGTGAGCCCCCCGGTCCGGGGCGTCGCATTGGACGGTGGCACGGGGGTCGCCGAGATCCCGGACACCGACGGCGGAGCGATGGACGGCGACCCTGTGCACGACCGTGCTGTGGGCCCGATGCAGTTCATCCCCGAGACCTGGCAGCGATGGGGCGTGGACGCGAACGGCGACGGCATCGCAGACCCGGACAACATCGACGATGCCGCACTCACCGCGGGGCGCTACCTGTGCGGCGGTGGACGGAACCTCGCGACCCCGGCGGGGTGGACGGCGGCGTTGGCGGCCTACAACAAGTCGGACGCGTATGCACGTGAGGTGCAGTTCCGGGCCAACGCGTATTCGGTGGGCGTGCGTCCATGACGAGGAGCATCCGTGTAGGTCAAACGGATGACAATTGATGACACGATTTTGGGCTGAGCCGCGGCCGCCGCTGTTCTATGACCGTGTGGACGGAATCGCCACGGGGAGTCCCGTCGGTGCTGGTCGAGTGTCCGCGAGGACGGTGGTTGCGGCTATCGGGCCTTGTCGGGCCTGCAGACGGATCGAGTTGATCGAACGTTCATGAGTTTCCGGACGGTTGTTCTCAACTGTCTGAGTATCGCTGAAGATGTTAGCGTTTTAGCAGGTCCCCGGGCGTGTAGACGGTGACTGCGGGTGGTCGTCCACCGTCGGCCGTCCATCGTCCGCACGGCGCCCGGCGGCCACGGGCGTGAGCTCCCGTAGCGCACCTGCGGTGCGTGCGACGGCGCCGCGCCGCAGGACCGGTCGAAGGGGGTGGGTTGCGCCGGGGCCGCAGCGGACGTGCCCCTTTGGCGTGGAAGCGCGCACGCGGCGCGCGGAGCCTTCCGGTGTGCGGCACCGGATGAAACGACGTGGAGACGGGTCAGGCAGGCAGCTGCTCCCGCCCGAGTAGCGCCCAGGCCCGTCCCGCGTCCGCGGGTGATCGTCCGCACCCGCATCACCGGACCCGGCCCATGCTGTCCGCCAACGGCATCGGCCGGGTCCGGCCTGCGTCCGGCGGTGTCCGTCCCCGTGTGTGCGAGCGACAGCGGGTATATGTGCACGCGGGTCGATATCAATTTTGTAGGCCGTCTGACTGACGCAAACAAATCGATTGAGACCGGCCTTCCTAATTTGTCGGAGGGGTGCTCTAATGTTCTTGTCGTTCGGAGGATCCGTCCGGAATCACAGGTCAGAGGCATCAAGTCGATGACGCTCCGGTTCGGAATCCAATCAGGGTGGTCGACCGGTAGTCGGCTGCAGTAGAAAGGGAACCCCCATGAAGACGAAGAAGTTCGCTGCGGCGGGAATCGCGGGCGCAGCCTCGCTGGCGCTGGCGTTCGGTGCGGCCGGCACGGCGAGCGCGGCCGGCAGCCTGGACGGGCTGCTCGGCGGCGGAAGCCTGGGCAGCTCCACCGCGCCGGGCACGAACTGCGGCACGACGGTGGTGACGCCGGAC
>CAYVJJ010000069.1:4946-10909 GCA_964451655.1 uncultured Mycobacteriaceae bacterium
CCCCGAGGCCGGCGGCTCGCTCGCGGGCATCTTCGGCAGCCTGGAGTCGCTCGGCGGCAAGTAGCCGGACGGCGGCTCGTGCGCTTCGGGCGCACACCGCACGCCGGACTCCAGGGGATGTTCCCCATCGGACGGCGATTCTGTGAACGGAGGGGGCCGCGCTGACCACTGTCGGCGCGGCCCCCTCCGTTCGTCGTGCGATCGATGTTTAGAGGCTGCCGCTCGCGGCAAGAACCTGGTGTCCACGTGTGCAAGGAGGGCGTCCGCCCCGGATTCGCGGCGGACGACACGACCTCGAGGGAAGGAGCCCCATGAGGACCAGGAAACTCGCAGCGGCAGGTGTCGCGGGCGCGGCATCGATGGCGTTGACCCTCGGTGCGGCCGGAACGGCAGGCGCCGTCGGAAGCATGGATTCCGGAAGTCTCGGCAGCGCCGACCCCGGCACGGCGTGCGGCACCACGGTGGTTTCTCCGAACAACCACGGCACGTGGTCCACACCGCCGGACGAGACGCCTCCGGGCTTCGCCGCGGTCGAAGGCGCGCCGTTGGGCGACGGCGCACTGACGCTCGGGAACAGCGATCAGGGCACCTCCTTCTACCGCACCGTCGGCATGCCCCTCGGTGACCTCGCCCAGGAGTCCGGTGGGCTGATGGACATCTCGTACCAGTACACGGCCGCCAACGAGGACAACCCCTCGGCGACGGGCACGCCTGCATTGCAACTCCGCGTGACCGGCGCGAGCACCGCCGACGGTGGCAACGGCTTCGCGACGATCGTGTGGAGCCCTGAGGCCTCCGATGGCGCGTGGGCGCAGGCTGAGCCCGGTGACTCGGATCAATACTGGGTGACGCGCGACATCGTCGACGAGAACGATCAGGTGGTGCTCAAGAAGGGCGAGCGCACGACGCTGTCGCACATCATCGAACTGAACCCGGACGCCACCCTCGATCAGATCGGCGTGCAGCAGACCAAGGACAACCAGTCGACCGACGTCGCCGTCGATGGGTTCACGTTCGGCTGCGAGGTCACCGACTTCGAGCCCGGCGGCGGCCCCGGAGGGTCACTGGACGGTGTACTCGGCAGCCTGAACTCGCTCAGCGGCTAAGAACAACGGTGCAGACCGGCCTTCGGCGTGCGCATGCCGTGCCGAATCGCGCGGCCGTGGGCGCCGGACGGTGACACCGCACACGGACGGCGGTGCGCCGACTTGCCGGCGGGCCCCCCGCCCGGGGGGCGGGCGGCGGCCCGCCCGGCCCCACCGGGGGGGGGCCCCCGGGGGTCGGCGATGCTGGGTCGATTGTCAGCCGTCGGCGCCGACGGGCACGTCGCCGACGATCGAGATCCGGTCCATCACACGCTTTTGCGGGTAGTAGTCGCTGACGGCGTAGTGCTGGCAGGCGCGGTTGTCCCAGAAGGCGACCGTGTTGGGCCGCCACCGCAGCCGCACCTGGAACTCCGGCCGCTGGATGTGCCGGTAGAGCACGGCGAGGAGTCGGTCCGACTCCTCCTGGTCCACCCCCAGGATGCGGGTGGTGAACACCTGGCAGGCGAACAGCACCTTGCGCCCGGTCTCGGGGATCACCCGTACCAGCGGGTGCTGTACGGCGGGCAGGTGCGGGCGCAGCATGTCGACGCTGTCCGCCGGCATCGCCGCACCGAACGCCTGCAGCCAATCGTGTTCGGCCACCAGCCCGTCGATGCGCTCGCGGATCGACTCCGGCAGCGTGTCGTACGCGGCGCCCGTGTCGGCCCACAGGGTGTCGCCGCCTGACTCGGGCAGATCCACCGCGCGCAGCACCGCGCCGAACGACGGCGTGGCGCTCCAGGTGACGTCGTTGTGCCAGGAGTTCTCCACCCCCGCGCTGTCCATCCCCTTGGCCAGCGTGGCCACGTCCACGTCGGTCTGTCCGGGCTGGGTGTACTTGAAGAACGGGTGCTGCTCCAGTTCGCCCCACAGCGCCGCGAACGCCCGGTGGTCCTCGCGGGAGATGTCCTGGTCGCGGAAGAACAACACCTTCCACTCGAGCAGCGCCTGTCTCAGCTCGGCGAGGGTCTCCGCGTCGACGTCGCCGCCGAGCCGCACGCCCGCGACCTCGGCGCCGATCGTCGTGCCCGCCGGGGTGACGGTGATCCGCTCGTAGGGCCGGATCGTGACTCCCTCGGGCACCCGGTCGGCGGTGATCGGTCCGTACATCAACAGGGGGTCGGTGGCGGACTCGCCGAGGATCGTGGAGGTGGGAACGGGGGTGGCGGAACCCGTGCCGCCGGTGGTCGTCGTCATGGTCGTTTCTCCTCGGTCGCGGGGGAGGCGGCCCCGGGTTCGGGGCCGCCGGTGGTGGTGACGGGCGCCGTCAGCAGTCCGAAGCAGGTGTCCGTCAGGCGTGCGGTGACGACCCGCCCGCCTGCGGGCGTGGTGTGCGGCTCGGCGTTGGCCAGCGCGCCGATCACGTAACCCACCAGGCCGTCGACGCGCCAGGCGGCGGTATCGGCGTCGATCCCCGGGACGACGGCGCCGGCGGTCAGCACCCGCACCATCAGCTGCTGGGTCTCGGTGACGGTGAACGTGGTGGCCCGGTCCGCGACGAGCGCGGCGAACTCCGGGGACACGAGTGTCTGCGCGAGGAATCGCGCGTAGGCGGACCCGGGAGCCTTGAACACTCGCCTTGCCAGCGGCGCCACCAGCGCCTCGGTCAGAGCCCGCAGCACGGGGCCGTCCGTCGACCCGGCGGGTTCCCACCCCGGAAAGCGCGTCGCGATCGCGTCCAGCAGATCGCGACGATGGGCCGACACCGGCTCCATCCGGGCGTCGAGGACCGCGGCGATCAGCCCGTCCCGGGAGCCGAAGTGGTAGTTGGCGGCGGACTTGTTCTGCTGGCCGGCGGCCTCCTGTACCGCACGCAGTGTCAGCGCCGGAAAACCCTGCTCCGCGACGATCCGCTCCGCCGCGTCGATCATCGCCGCTCGCGCGGGTGCGCGGCGCGGCGGACGCGTCGTCATCGGTGTCACACATCACATAGTAAGGAGATGTCCTTAATAGGGCAAGGGCGGCGCCGGCGGGGGCGGGGGAGTGGGAGCGGGGTCCGCGGCGCAGCCGCCCCGCCGGACGCGGAGTCGGACGGGCGTGCTTCGCGCGTGCCTGCGGGACGCCGCCGGACCGGACCGATAAGCTGGCCCGAGCCGCACCGGCCCGTGCGGCGCAGGCCGTCACCCCGGCGGGCGGACGCAAGGCCGCCGCCGGCCGTCGGCGAGGCACCGGACCGAGACATCGACACACTGAGGAGTTAGCCCGTGGCCGTCATCGAACAGGTCGGAGCACGCGAGATCCTGGACTCTCGCGGCAACCCCACCGTGGAGGTCGAGGTGGCCCTCGACGACGGCACCTTCGCGCGCGCGGCGGTCCCCTCGGGAGCCTCCACCGGCGAGCACGAGGCCGTGGAGCTGCGCGACGGCGGCGACCGCTACGGCGGCAAGGGGGTCACGCAGGCGGTGGAGAGCGTGCTCGGCGAGCTGGCGCCGGCGGTGATCGGGCTGCCCGCCGAGGAGCAGCGCCTGGTCGACCGGGCGCTGCTGGACGCCGACGGCACGCCGGACAAGTCCCGCCTGGGCGCCAACGCGCTGCTGGGCGTCTCCCTGGCCGTGGCCAAGGCCGGCGCGGAGTCGTCGGACCTCGAGCTCTTCCGGTACCTGGGCGGCCCCAACGGCCACGTGCTGCCGGTGCCGATGATGAACATCCTCAACGGGGGTGCGCACGCGGACACCGGCGTGGACGTCCAGGAGTTCATGGTCGCGCCCATCGGCGCCCCCACGTTCAAGGAGTCGCTGCGCTGGGGCGCGGAGGTCTACCACTCGCTCAAGTCGGTGCTCAAGAAGAAGGGCCTGTCCACCGGGCTGGGCGACGAGGGCGGGTTCGCGCCGGACGTCGCCGGCACCCGCGCGGCGCTCGACGTGATCTGCGAGGCGGTCTCCGGCACCGGCCTGGCGCTGGGCACGGACGTGGCGCTGGCGCTGGACGTCGCCGCCACCGAGTTCTACACCGACGGCACCGGCTACGCGTTCGAGGGATCCACCCGCACCGCGGCCCAGATGGAGGAGTTCTACACCGAGCTGCTCGGCTCCTACCCGCTGGTGTCCATCGAGGACCCGCTCAGCGAGGACGATTGGGAGGGGTGGACGGCGATGACCGGCTCGCTCGGCGGCCGCATCCAGCTGGTGGGCGACGACCTGTTCGTCACCAACCCGGAGCGCCTGGCCAAGGGCATCGAGATCGGCTCGGCGAACGCCATGCTGGTCAAGGTCAACCCGATCGTCACCCTGTCGGAGACCAACGACGCGGTGGACCTGGCTCACCGCAGCGGCTTCCGCACCATGATGAGCCACCGCTCCGGCGAGACCGAGGACACCACCATCGCGGACCTGGCGGTGGCGCTGAACTGCGGCCAGATCAAGACGGGCGCGCCCGCGCGCAGTGAGCGCGTCGCCAAGTACAACCAGCTGCTGCGCATCGAGGAGTCGCTCGGTGACGCGGGACGCTATGCGGGTGCGGGGGCGTTCCCGCGCTTCGACGCGGAGGGCAGCGCGAACTGATGGCGCAGCGGGGCAGGCGGCCGTCGGGCAGCCCGGGCGGCAGGGAACCGGGGCGCAGTGCGCGCTCCCGGGACCCGCGCACGCGCGGCGCGTCCGGCCGGGCGCAGGCCCCGCGCTCGTCGTCGGCGCGCCGCACCGCGGTGGGCGCGCAGGCGCGCAGGACCACGGCCGCCGGGACCCGCCGCTCCGCCGCGCGCGCACCGGCCACGGCGCGCGCCACCGGCGGCTCCGGCTGGCAGGAGCGCCTGACCGGCGCCTGGCATTCGCTGTCCGACCGCTCCAGGCAGGGCGGCAACGGCATGTCGCCGCGGCGTGTCGTGATCGTCGTCGTGATGGTGTGCTTCCTGTCGCTGGCGCTCGCCAACCCCGTGCGGACCTACTTCACCCAGCACCACGAGGCGGCCCAGGCGGCCGCACAACACGATGAGCTGGTGCAGAAGATCGCCGAGCTGCAGAAGCAGCGGAGTCTGCTGGAGGACCCGGACTACATCCGGGCGCAGGCGCGCGACCGGCTCGGGTTCGTCGAGGCCGGACGCACCCCGTACATCGTGGAGCTTCCGGGCGACGCGGCCACGGTGCAGGAGCAGCACGAGAAGGCCGAGGCGCAGAGCCGTCCCTGGTACGGCTCGGTGTGGGATTCGGTCTCACGCGACCCGTCGGACGAGGACGTGCCCGTGCCCAACGTGATCCCCGCCCCGGCCCCGGCGCCCGGCGGCTGACCCGCCGGACAGCGGGCCGCGCGCCCGCACCCCTGATCAACACCCCCGTTCCCCGGAGAGGCATACCACCGGTGACCGCACCCGAACCCGACACCGCGCTCGAGGCCGACCTGGCCGAGGTCGCCGAGCAGCTCGGCCGCACCCCGCGCGGCGTGCTGTCGATTGCCTACCGCACCCCCGACGGCGCGCCCGCGGTGGTGCGGACCGCCCCGCGTCTGCCCGACGGGACGCCGTTCCCCACCCTCTACTACTTGACCGAGCCGCGGCTGACGGCCGCGATCGGGCGTCTCGAGTCGGCCGGGTTGATGCGGGAGATGACCGAGCGGCTCACCGGGGACAGGGGGCTGGCGGCCGCGTACCGGCGGGCGCACGAGGACTACCTGGCCGAGCGCAACGCCCTCGAGGACCTGGGCACCGAGTTCACCGGCGGGGGCATGCCGGAGCGCGTCAAGTGCCTGCACGTGCTCGCCGCGCATTCCCTCGCCCGCGGGCCGGGGGCCAACCCGCTCGGCGACGAGGCGGTGGCGATCATCGCCGACGACCCCGCGGGCGGCGGCCCGTTGCGGGGCACGGCGGTGCCGGGCGACTGGCCGGAGCTCGAGACGCTGCCGTTCCGCGAGAGCGCCGGCGGCGGGGCCGGCACCCCGGAGGCGCCCGGC